>JAQWCZ010000147.1 GCA_028705705.1 Paludibacter sp. | reverse complement strand
GTGCTGATATGGACAATGCATCGGAATGGATGGCTCAATTGGCTATTCAGGGACCAAAGGCTACACAGATTCTGCAAAAACTAACCAGTATCAATCTTTCTGAAATAGCCTATTATCACTTTACCGTGGGTGATTTCGCGGGAGTTGATGAAGTAATTATTTCCAATACCGGCTATACGGGTGCCGGCGGTTTCGAGTTGTATTTCCTGCCCGAACATGCTGAAAACATATGGAATGCCATTTTCGAAGCCGGCAAAGAAGAAGGTATCAAACCCATCGGACTCGGTGCACGAGATACACTGCGACTGGAAAGTGGTTTTTGCCTTTATGGCAACGACATCGACGATACCACCTCTCCCATTGAAGCAGGGTTGGGATGGATTACCAAATTTGTAGAAGGGAACAACTTCATCGACCGACCTTTATTCGAAAAGCAGAAAGCTGAGGGGGTGAGTCGCAAGCTGATTCGATTCGAACTGACCGACAAAGGCATTCCGCGTCATGGTTATGACATCGTGAACGAGCAAGGCGAAGTTATAGGTAAAGTCACTTCCGGCACCATCCTTCCCGGTACGAAAACCGGTATCGGCATGGGTTATGTGGCAACACCTTACACAACTAAAGAGTCAACTATTTTCGTGGACATCAGGGGAAAGACAATAAAAGGGGTGGTGAAATAAGAATTACGCTCCTGTTTAAATATATTAGTTTGAAATACCGTTGGACAAGACGTTCAATGGTATTTCAGTTAATACATTCGCTTCAACAGCATACAATTTATCCTGATAAATAAAAATTTCTTTACCGATATTCAACTCTGCCACCACTTTACCTGCGTTGTTTAACACGAAAATCGTGTTATCGTGATGCAAAAAAGTATAAAACCCTTGCATCCCTTTACAAACATACAATTCACTTAAATCAATTGTTCTTTCTAATTCCAGCTTTCGATTTAATTTGATTACATAACCCTTGTTGTTCATGAGATACAATGCCTGTGGATCAAACACATGCAAACTCTGAATGATAGAATCTGTCTTAATGTAAGTAAAAAACTTGCTAACATCATACTGAAACTCCCCGGTTTGCCCGGTATCATAAAAAACAGTTTGAAAATCACTATTTATCAACGAATAACGAATTGTCCTATCTTTTAAAACCAGATCAATACTGTCATTTCCGGTTATGTAACTAAGTATTGGATTTTTTTTAAGATCAAACATTGATAAAGCAACTTGTTGGCCTGTTTTTTTATCAAAAATCGCGATATAAGGTTCTCCATAGTTGCATTTCTTACCATTATATTCTGCTTCACCCCTGTTGATCAGGTAAACCTTTGTACTATCAATCAACAAGGACGAATGACTTGTCTCCTTTGGAAGCTTCGTTCTCCATTTCACATTCCCATCATACGACAAACAAGCCAGGTACTCTTTTGATGCAAAGTAAATATGCAAGCTGTCGCGTTCAATATTGGAGACCAGGTTAGAAACCAAGTCGTGACCGGTGGTATAAACAAAACTTCCGGTGAGTAATCCCAACACAGCACCAGCAACATTCAAACCAACTGTTTTAGAATAGTCTTTCACTCCTGTAACGACATCATAATCCCAACCTTCACCTGTTTCCAGATTCAGATGATGTAAACCCGATGCACTGACCAATACAGCAGTATCATTCAAGTTCAAAAATTGATTTAAACCATAATCATTATCAATTTTTCTTTCCCAGCGCACCTCTCCTGATGTTAAATCAATGCATGAAAGTTTATTCGACAACTTTTGCGTGAAACTGTTGTATTTATAACCAAACGCGACATTCAGATCCGGTAATGTTGCATAAATTATAACCTTTGAATTCCACAAATCAAACCCGGAAGTCAATTCAACACGGGTAGTTGAGCCATACCCAACACTCATCAAGAGCACTCCATCGTATTGTTCTATCGAAGTATTCCCGTAATACAAGTCTCTTGTCCAGTTGATATCATTTGATTTCAAATCGAATGATGCTAATACTCCTTTGTTATTTAAGTACTTGCCGTTCTTACTCAAACCCCGAAGTTGAAGCGTCAAAGTCCGGGAAGTCGTATCTAAATAATAATTGTAGATCCTGTCACCAAACTCGTATGTAGTCCCCGTTATGCTTTGCCCGGAAATCAGATCTGTACCTATATTAACATGGGTATTTGTTATGATAGTTTGTCCGGTTACCAGGATAACATGGAGCAACAACAGGGTGGTCAAAATTGTTTTATTTATCAATCTTTTTCTGAAAGAATACCCTAACATCTTGTTTCTCCATGTATCCATGATATGCATAAATTATATTAAGTTGTACAATATTCCGAGTTGCCACACCATTCCACAATTATAACTCTCTAAAAATTATAGGCATGTTTTCATTTTATCCATTAATTTTCAGCCACATAAAGTTCAACTATATTTTTTTGAGTATCAATATTTATTTTTGTTGGATTTATCATTGAAGTATTTTTATTGTCTAATGTAATATCATAAGACTTTCTATCATACTTCATTACTGCTCCTGATAAAACATCAATACCCCAACCAAATAAATTTCCTAAATTTATAACACTAACAACATTAAATTCTTGACTTAATGTAATCAATCTTGTCTCATAGCCATCTAACTTAAATTCAACATCTGTTCCACTGATATCCCGTTTCACATTCATTGTACAAGGTGTTTTACATTGTTCAATTCCATCGATGTAAATCGTGGCTCCTGAAGGATTACTGTTAAATGTTATTCTGTCTTTTGTACCCGCAAATAACGTTGCGCAACTTGTCATGAATAGCATTGTTGTTGCAAGTAAAACAATTGAAATTTTGTTCATTTTTTATTAAATTAATTTTTCCCCTACTCGTATGGCTTTTCGGTTATGCCCCATTTATTATAGTAGTTTTGGTATCTACTGTTTGGTTGATTAAATCTCTGTTTAAGTGCCTTTTATATTCAATTCTAGAGAAAAGGCAGCGATTCTATTTTCTGTAACTCTTAGTAGTATTTTTAAATGTGTTTCACACAAAAAATATGATATATTGTTATTCTATTGAAGTATTAAAAACTAGCGACAAAAGTATATACAAAAAATAATATTTTGATAAGATTTTCGAATTTTATTTAAATTACACAAAAAAATCAGCTCACTTGTCAAGATTTTCCGATGAGATAAGTTCATAGAAGAATCATTTATATCTGATTATCTAAAACAACCTCAAAATCCACTTCCGGCATAAAACGCTTCTTCCTCCAGTAATACACAATGCGATTCTTTGTTTGTTGAACATCATCAGGACTGTAGGAAAAATGTTTAATTCTTATATCATCATTAATTGTTAACGTATAGATTGCCTTCTCCAAAGGCTTACCCCACGATTGAGTTGATGTAAGGATATATTTGTTGTTGGTTGCACTTCTTTGCCGGTAATAAATATGAATATCGACAGAATCTTTTGCCGGAAGCATAAAACTAAAATTAACGGAACGATCTGACCGGCGATAAGAAACCGGTTCGTGCGTATTCATATTTACAATGCAGACAGAGTCTATTTCAGCAGTTCCACAGGCAAACGGGAAAATAATATTTTGATTAACAGCCCTGTCGGAAGCGTTACTGAATGAATAAATCCCATTGATGCAAAAACTGTTGCTATCCAGCGTAAAATCTATGTATTCCTCATAAAAAGAGACCTGATTTTGCGCCTGAATATGTAAATTACAGACGGAAAGACACAAACAAATCCAAAACAGAAACTTTCCCATTATTTTGAAATGATTAACTTTCCGGTTGCATAATGTTTTTTGTTCATGAATAATCGAACAGTATAATTACCTGCCGGTAAATTTGCAGGTAGATTAATCTTACCCGAATTCTCAAATAGATTAAAACGGCCAACCTGCTTTCCATTTGCACTGATTAACTCCAAAAAACTTTCAGCAGATTTAACCGGGATGGATACTTGGTAATTAAAAGAAGATGCTACAGCCGGATTTGGATAAATTTTCAAGACAGGTGAAGAGTCAGACTCAATAAGCTCCACATCTGAAAGAGGACTTTTTAAATAAATATCCATTTCTGTGATTGAATCAGGGCTTCCCTCAACCTTAATAGGTTCAATATTCAACCACTGACCTCTGTTCTCTGAAGTATAATAAAACAACGTTGTTATTGTATTCTTAAAACTATACATCCTGGTTGTGTATGATCCATCCGCTTTTGAATAAAAACTCGCCGGACAATAATAAAATTCAAACTTTCCGCCGGGTATGTTCAACAATTCTTTGTTCATATCATATATGTTACCTTTCATCGTACAACACATACCCGTTGTATCATTTTCAATTCCAATTGTCGGACTTTTATCCACACTGTACAAATTGGAATAATTAAAATACGGCGGAACTCCGGCAATCGACTCCCCTGTTTTAGTTCCGCGAATTCTTGCCCCATTATAATTCCCGAACACCACAGAACTTGTGACAATAGGGTATGCGTAAAAGAAATATGTAACCTGAATACTATCACCCAGGGGATTTATATTCAACGGAGAAGTCAGACTATCGTTACGAACAATTAGAATATAGGGGGTAGTGAAATGAAAATTTTTCAACTGGGATTTACCTGTTGAAGATTCAATCTGAATACTGTCAATCATCATATAAGGACCACCATCAAAGGTTTGAAGTTCAAGAACCCAGTTGTTGTTAGCGTCAAATGCAATTTCAGACAGGACCACACTTGGAGGAACCAGAGGATTTGCTTTTGCGAACAAAAGAATCGCAAGAGCCGGAATGATTAGAAGCATTTTTTTCATGATATTATTAAGTTAAGTTTAATCAAGAAGCCGGTCGAAACTGAAACAGCAAAAGTATCAAAAGACAAACCTATACCTAAAAGAATCGTTTCCGGGACTCCCATTTAAAACCTCATTTTACCGTATTTCATAACGTTGTTTGGCTAATTACAACTCTTGCACCTTTTCATTCCACTCCCGTTGTTCATTAACCATGGCGTCGAGGACAGCCACAGCCGTGATGTTGACAATGTCGCGAACGGAGCTTTCTACATCAACAATGTGGATGGGTTTGTTTAGTCCCATTTGAATCGGACCGATGGTGTCGGCCAGTCCCATTTCGATAAGCATTTTGTAGGCAGTATTGGCCGAACTCAGGTTCGGGAAAATGAGCGTGTTCACTTTTTTACCTTTCAGTTTGGAGAATGGAAATTTCTCATCGCGCAACTGCTGGTTCAGGGCAAATGTCACCTGCATTTCACCATCCACACAGATTTCGGGGAACTGTTCGTGGAAAGTACGCACCACCTCATGTACGCTGGCGGGACTGCCACTCTGCACCGAACCGAAGTTGGAGTACGACAACATAGCCATAACAGGTTCATGGTTAAAGAACTTCACGGTGTTATAGGTCAGTTTGGTAATATCAATCAGGGTTTCGGTAGTTGGGTGACGGTTAAACAAGGTATCGGCTAAGAAGAAAACACCTTTCTTGGTATTCATGATGTGCATGGCGCCAATGTGCTTCAGTCCGTCGCGGATACCCACCA
>JAQWCZ010000146.1 GCA_028705705.1 Paludibacter sp. | reverse complement strand
GTTATCAACATTATCTGGCAATTGGTCAGGAAGTTGGGTTTTGGGACAAGTTTCTGTTCGGATTGCTGGCTGTACTGCCAACTGTAGTTGTATCCTACGTGGTGGGTCTTGGCATTGAGTTTATTGTAGCACAGATCAAAGGACATGAGATTCAGGAAGGATTTCTCGTAACCGGTTTTTTGATACCATTAATCGTGCCGGTTGATACTCCGCTTTGGATGGTTGCCGTTGCAACTGCTTTTGCCGTGATATTTGCTAAAGAAGTATTTGGCGGTACGGGCATGAACATTTTCAACGTTGCCCTGGTAACCCGTGCTTTTCTCTTTTTCGCCTATCCGACATTCATGTCGGGTGATACGGTCTGGGTTCGTACCGGTACAACGTTCGGACTGGGAGGAGGTTCGGTGGTGGATTCTTATTCTGGTGCAACAATACTGGGTCAGGTTTCTGTTTCACCTACACCACAGGTAGCTTTGTCAGGTATCACCGGAAATCCGATTGGATTTTGGGATGGATTTGTAGGATTAATACCCGGTTCAGTGGGTGAAACTTCCGTGATAGCGATTTTAATTGGAGCTGCTATTCTTCTTTTTACCGGAATTGCCAGTTGGAAGACCATGTTCTCGGTTTTTGCGGGTGGCGCTTTGATAGCCCTCTTATTTAATTTATTTGGTCCCGATACTGCCGCCGCTCATTTTCCCTGGTATAATCACCTCGTGTTTGGTGGTTTTGCTTTCGGTGCGGTATTTATGGCTACCGATCCGGTTACTTCAGCACGCACAGAAACTGGGAAATGGATCTATGGCGCTTTGATTGGTGCTATGGCGATTATCATCCGCGTGTTAAACCCCGGTTATCCTGAAGGTATGATGCTGGCCATTCTACTGATGAATATTTTTGCTCCACTGATCGACTATTATGTGGTTGAAGCCAATATTAAGCGTCGTCTGAAAAGAGCCGGTAATAATTAATTAAAGCTGAATACGATGAATACAAATAAAAATAGTTATACATTGATTTACGCTACTGTAATGGTCATTATTGTGGCGTTGATGCTGGCTTTAGTTTCAAGTTCACTGAAAGGTATTCAAACAGCCAATGTGGAACTTGACAAGAAGAAACAGATATTAAGCTCACTGAATGTAAACTTTGAAGGACAGGATGCTGCTGCGGTATACGATAAGTATATTGGAACAGAACTGGTAATCAACTCCAATGCAGAAGTACTTTCGGAAGTAAAGGGCGATGCTTTTAAGCTTGATTATATTAAGGAACTGGCTAAACCAATCCAAGAAAGAAAGTTACCCCTTTATATTGCACAGATTGAGGGTGAAACAAAGTATATTATACCTTTAAGGGGTGCCGGACTTTGGGGACCTATCTGGGGATATATAGCTTTGAATGAAGATAAAAATACCGTTTACGGATCATTTTATTCACACGCGAGTGAAACTCCGGGATTAGGTGCTGAAATTGCTCAGACAAGTTTTCAACAAAAATTTGTAGGTAAAAGCATATTTAATGATAAAGAAGAATTTGTTTCCATTGCTGTGATGAAACCAGGTCAGGTTGCTGAAAATCAGGATCAGGTTGATGGAATCTCAGGTGGCACCATTACCAGTAAGGGTGTTGAAAAGATGCTGCTCAGTTGCATAGGTCAATATGAAGCTTATTTAAAAAAATCAAATGGAGGAACTGAAGAATGAGTAAATTAATTTCAGATAAAACAAAAGCGGTTTTTCTTGGTCCATTGAGTAAAAATAACCCAATCACTGTTCAGGTATTGGGTATCTGTTCCGCCCTTGCGGTAACAGCCAAGCTTGAACCTGCATTGGTAATGGGTCTGTCTGTTACGATCATCGTGGCATTTTCAAATGTGATCATTTCATTATTGAGAAATACTATTCCAAACCGAATCCGTATTATTGTTCAGTTAGTGGTGGTGGCTGCACTGGTAACAATTGTCAGCGAAATCCTTAAAGCTTTTGCTTATGATGTAAGTGTTCAGTTGTCGGTTTACATCGGATTGATTATTACCAACTGTATCCTGATGGGTCGTCTGGAAGCTTTTGCGATGGGAAATAAACCATGGGAATCTTTTGTAGATGGTCTTGGTAATGGATTCGGATATGCCTGGATATTAGTCGTTGTCGCATTCTTCCGTGAATTGTTTGGTTCAGGTAGCTTGTTTGGGTTTCAGGTTATACCACAAGCCTTATACGATGCAGGATATGTAAATAATGGCTTGATGATTTTACCTCCTATGGCACTGATTTTAGTGGCTTGTATAATTTGGGTACATCGTTCCAGAAACAAAGAATTACAGGAAAAATAAATTAATTCTAAGACCTGAGATTGGTTGTGTCTCCTGATTATATCATTTCTCAGCAATAAAAAATAAAAATATGGAAAACTTAGCCAGTATATTTGTAAAATCGATTTTTGTCGATAATATGATTTTTGCATTTTTCCTCGGGATGTGTTCGTATCTCGCGGTTTCAAAGAATGTAAAAACATCCATGGGGTTGGGTATAGCAGTTATTTTTGTGTTGGTTATCACCTTACCCGTGAATTACTTGCTTGAAAACTACGTATTAAAGGAAGGTGCCCTGCAATGGCTGAGCCCGTCACTGAAAACCATGGATTTGAGTTATCTTGCATTTATCCTCTTCATTGCGGTAATCGCAGCGATGACCCAGTTGGTTGAAATGGTGGTAGAAAAATTTACTCCTTCGTTATACGCATCGTTGGGGATATTTCTTCCATTGATCGCTGTGAACTGTGCAATCATGGGAGGTTCACTCTTTATGCAACAACGGGCTTTTAATAATGTTGCCGAAGCAACTTCTTATGCGCTTGGTTCAGGAGTTGGCTGGTTATTAGCTATCGTGGGACTTGCAGCCATCCGTGAAAAAATGGAATATTCAGATGTGCCTGCTCCCTTGCGTGGTTTGGGGATTACCTTTATTACAGTGGCGCTGATGGGTATTGCGTTTATGAGTTTCTCTGGTTTGAAAATATAATTGATAAATTATGATATTAGCAATTGATACGACAATGATTGTCACCAGCTTGGTTGTTTTTTTACTGGTGATATTACTTTTGGTGATAGTTTTGATTGTTGCCAAACGTTATCTGGTAGCTTCAGGTGATGTTAAAATAACAATTAATGGTGAAAAAGAAGTGGTTGCCCAGGCCGGAAGCACCTTGTTAAATACCTTATCCACGCAGAATATTTTTCTTCCATCGGCTTGTGGGGGCGGTGGTTCCTGTGCGCAGTGTAAATGCCAGGTGATTGAAGGTGGCGGAGAAATATTACCCACCGAAACAGTGCATTTCTCACGCAAGGAAATTAAAGACAACTGGCGACTCGGATGTCAGGTGAAAGTAAAAAATGATATGGTCATCAAGATGGATGAGTCAATTTTAGGTGTTAAAAAATGGGAATGTGAAGTTGTTTCTAATCATAATGTGGCAACCTTTATTAAGGAATTTGTAGTGAAATTACCGGAAGGTGAAAAATTGAACTTTAAACCGGGTGGATACATTCAGATTGATGTGCCCAAATACGATATTAAATTCGCTGATTTTGAGGTGGCAGATCGTTTTCGTGGTGACTGGGATAGATTAAACATGTGGAGTTTAACCTGCAAAAATGAAGAGGAAACCATGCGTGCTTATTCTATGGCGAACTATCCTGCGGAAGGGGATATCGTGATGCTGAACGTGCGTATTGCCACACCACCTTGGGACAGAAATGCCAATGCCTGGGCAAATGTAAAACCGGGAATTTGTTCTTCCTTTATTTTTAATCTGAAACCGGGAGATAAGGTCATGATTTCAGGACCATTTGGTGAATTTCACCCGATTATCGATAGCAAAAGAGAAATGCTATACATCGGTGGTGGTGCCGGGATGGCTCCGTTGCGTTCACACATCCTGCATTTATTGAATACCCTGAAAGTAAGTGACAGGAAAATAACTTATTGGTATGGTGCCCGTTCCAAAAATGAGATTTTCTATGAAGAAGATTTTAGAAAATTAGAAAAGGAATTTCCGAATTTTACATTCAATATTGCGCTCAGTGAACCGCAACCCGAAGATAACTGGACTGGTTACGTAGGCTTCATTCACAAGGTAATCCTGGATAATTATTTATCCACACACGATTCACCCGAAGATATTGAATATTACATGTGTGGTCCCGGTCCGATGGCCAAGGCCGTTGAGAAAATGTTGTACGACTTGGGTGTACCACGCGAAATGCTGATGTTTGACGATTTTGGCGCATAATTGGTTTAAAATTACATACAATAATATTCATCTGTATAAAGAGGAGTTGGATTTTTCAACTCCTCTTTTATTTCAACTCAGATTTTTTTGTAACTTTATGGCCTTATTTTATTCCATTTACATAGGACTTTAATGAAGTAAAAAATGAATAGTATTATTTTCTTAGTAGCATCATTCAATGCTTTCCTGGCAATTATCATGTTGATATACAACTGGAAACTGAATAAGAATATATTGTCTTTTTCTATCTATCTTTTGATTATTTCATTCACATCGGTACTGTATGATATCATTATCAATGGCGGTTCTGCTCAATTACTAATGCTGATGATTGGTATTGCCGGTCCTTTGTTTTTTCTGATTGGTCCTTTGTTCTATTTTTTTATCAGGGGGTTGGTTGATGAACATTATGAGTTCTCCGATAAGGATCTCATCCATCTGATGCCATTCCTGTTGAATCTGATCGTGATGATGCCTTATGTTTTTAAACCGGTTGAGTTGAAACTTGAACTTGCAACAAACTCTTTGCAGAATCTAAGTTATTATATGAATACTATCCTTGTGTTTCTGCCTACCTGGTTTAGTACTCTCATGAAAATTATTTTAATGATTTTTTATATATTATGGTCGATTATCATAATCCGACGTTCCTATTTACATAAAGTTAAAGTAATGGAAGGAGCAATCAGAAAACAATATATTTCAAACTACAAATGGTTGAATTTAATAGCTTATGCCTCTCTTTTGCTGGCTTTCATGCATGTAGGACTCACTCTGTATTTCAGAATTGATCATGAGATGGATTTTTTAATCAATATGAATAAGGGTAATTTATTTGTTATTTCCATCATATTCATTTCTATTTTTCCATTGATTATTCTATTAAATCCCGGTATTTTATTCGGATTTCCTACCAACAAGGTGTTGAATCCGATCATGAATATGCCTGATATTCATGCTGATGATCAATATAGTTACAGCGTATTGGATGCAGCAGACAAGGTAAAAACCTATAATGATTATTTTGATGGTTTATCCAAAAGTCTGATGCACTATGTGGAAGAAAATAAGCCTTATCTGGATCCTGATTTTAATGCTGAAAAGTTAAGCAACATACTGGAAGTGCCTTTGCATCATATTCATTTTTGTGTGAAGTACTATTATGGAAGTACTTGTAAGAAGATGATTAATGTCATGCGATATAAACACGCCATGAATCTGATATGCAATTCAGCCCAAAAGGATCAAGAAGCCATCCGGAATATTGTATATGATTCTGGTTTTTATCATATACGGGATTTTAAAAGAGTTTTCAGAAAAAATGA
>JAQWCZ010000145.1 GCA_028705705.1 Paludibacter sp. | reverse complement strand
TAGTTTTCAGAAATAATGCTGAAAGTATCGGCAGCAACCAGAATTTTATCTCCGAGAGGCTGGATGTTGCTTCCAATATCTGTCAAATTACTGTCGTTACAAGAAGTGATAATTATCATTAAGGATGCAATAAGCATCAAAAAACGGTTCTTCATATATAAAAAAGAAATAATAAAATATATCTTTTAGTTAACTAACACTATCATAAAAACGAACATAATCATCAGCATAATCCTCATTGTGCTTGTAAGGCATGAATTTTTTGTTTTTTTCTCTGATATATTGCAGTATTTCCTCATTTGTACCGGGTACAGACTGGATGATACCATCCGCAAAATCGATAGCAAGTTTGTTCAGAGCAACATAATCTATTTCACTACCTTGAAGTGATGTTAAGTCTTTTTTCTCGATACCTTCCAGTAGTAATTTATCTGCAAATAAACTCCTGAATGGATTTGTGAAATCATCTGCAAACAAAGAATAAATAACTTTTGAGTTTTTGAAAAACGGATCCTGATTGTAAGCTTTTTTAATATATAAGGGGGCTAATGCTGTCATCCAACCGAGGCAATGAATTACATCGGGTGTCCAGCGAAGTTTCTTGACTGTTTCCATCACGCCACGTACGAAGAAGATAGTCCTTTCATCATTGTCACTGTATTCTTCCCTGTTTTCATCATAAATCGTATGTTTTCTCTGAAAAAAATCTTCATTGTCAATAAAATAAACCTGTAAGCGGGCAGCTTGAATAGATGCTACTTTGATAATCAAAGGATGATCGGTGTCATCGATGATTAAATTCATGCCCGAAAGTCTGATTACCTCGTGAAGTTGATTTCTACGCTCGTTTATAGCACCGAATTTTGGCATGAAGGTGCGGGTTTCCCGTCCCCTGTCCTGGACTGCCTGAGGCAGATACCTGCCCATATTCGCGATTGGAGATTCTGGTAAGTAAGGAAAAATTTCCTGAGAAATATAGAGAACTTTATTGACTTTTTTCATGAAAATGATAAGCCTTGCTTATTATAATAATTATAAATGAACATGCAAAGATACAGAAAAAAATTGGAATAAAGATTTTTCGGGATGAATACCGATAAGTTTTTGTATTTTTGCAGACTTTTTATGAATATATTAAAAATAAAATATGCTGATTGTAAATTCTGTTGATCATCTTCAAAACGCTTTGGCAGATGTTGTTTCTGAAGGCAAAAGTATTGGTTTTATCCCTACTATGGGAGCTTTACATGCCGGTCATATCAGTCTGGTTGAAAAATCAGTGACTGAAAATGATTATACTGTTGTGAGTGTATTTGTCAACCCGACTCAGTTTAACAATCCTATTGATTTGGAAAAATACCCTCGAGATCTCGAAAAAGATGCGAAATTATTGCGTCAGTCTGGTTGCGATTTGATTTTTGCTCCATCAAAGGAAATCATTTACACGGAAGAAGAGTTACAACAGCCTTTCGAATTCGATTTCGGAGGATTGGATCAGGTAATGGAAGGGAAGTTCAGACCTGGACATTTTAACGGGGTAGTGCAAATTGTAAGTAAGCTTTTCAGACTGGTTAAACCACAAAAAGCTTATTTTGGTGAAAAGGATTTTCAGCAGTTATCCATCATACATCGCATGACTGAGCTGATGGATTTTGATGTTCAAGTTGTTGATTGCCCGATTATTAGGGAAAAGTCTGGTTTGGCTTTGAGTAGTCGAAACGAAAGATTAACACCAAAACAGCGAAATATTGCCGCCGGTATATCAAAAGTTTTATTTGAATGTCGTAACTTTGTACCCTCATTTTCCCCCGAAAAGTTAAAACAATGGGTTGAAAATGAGATAAATCAAATTCAGGGGTTAGAACTTGAATATTTTGAAATAGCCAATATAAAAACCCTGCAACCGGCAACAAGCTGGGAGGAGCCTACAGTAGGTTGCATTGCAGTTTATTGCGGGGACGTGAGGTTAATAGATAATATCAGATGTTCGTAACAGTATTAAAATCAAAAATCCACCGGGTTTCGATTACAGAATCCAACCTGCATTATATTGGTAGTATAACAATTGATGCTGATTTGATGGATGCAGCCAACATTATCCCAAATGAAAAGGTGGTGGTAGTTAACAATAGCAACGGTGCAAGATTTGAGACTTATGTTATTACCGGAGAAAGGGGGTCAGGTGTGATTTGTATCAATGGCGCTGCGGCCCGTCTGGTACAACCCGGAGATATTATAATCATCATGGCTTACGCGATGATGGATTTTGAAGTGGCAAAAACTTTCAAACCTGCTGTTGTTTTTCCGGACACCAAAACAAATAAACTTATTCAGTGAGTAAAACGGTTATTATCAAATACAACGCCGGTAATATTCGTTCGGTACTGTTTGCTTTGGAGCGGATTGGTATTGAAGCGGTAGTTACCGATAATCAGGATGAAATCAGAAATGCTGACCGGATCATATTTCCCGGTGTAGGTGAAGCTTCTTCTGCCATGCGCTATCTTGAAGAAAGGGGAATGGTGGAGTTGATTATGTCGCTGAAACAACCGGTATTGGGCATTTGCCTGGGTATGCAGTTAATGTGTGCATTTTCTGAAGAAAACGACACAAAATGCCTCGGTATTTTTGACCAACAGGTGTTGAAATTTTCGAATAAGCCAGGCTTTAAGGTGCCACAAATCGGTTGGAATAACATCAGTTCACTAAAATCACCTTTGTTTAAAGGGGTAGATGAAGATGTTTTTATGTATTTTGTGCATGGCTATTATGTTGAAAAATGTGAGAACGCCATTGCGACAACCAACTATATACAACCCTACAGTGCTGCCATCCAAAAAGATAATTTTTTTGCCGTGCAGTTCCACCCTGAAAAATCCGGAGATGTGGGGGAGCGGATTTTAAGGAATTTTATTGTGATAAAATGATTTTATTTAACCATGCTAAACCTGTCAGGATTATCAATCCTGACAGGTTTAAAGAGGGGGGTAATTATGCTGATAAGCAAGAGTTGTAAATAAAAAAATGAACTTCATCCTTCAACATACCGACTCCAACTCAAGTGCCCGTACTGGATTGATAACGACCGATCATGGGAATATTGAAACGCCGATATTTATGCCGGTGGGTACTGTTGCATCGGTGAAGGCGGTGCATTTTCATGAGTTGAAGGAAGACATCAAAGCACAAATTATTCTGGGTAATACCTATCATTTGTATTTAAGACCCGGATTGGATGTGCTCGAACAGGCCGGAGGTTTGCATAAATTTAACGGATGGGATAAACCGATTTTGACTGATAGCGGAGGCTATCAGGTTTTCTCATTGTCAGCTAACCGTAAATTGAAAGAAGAAGGAGCCCATTTCCGTTCTCATATTGATGGCAGCAAGCATTTGTTTACGCCTGAGAATGTGGTGGATATACAGCGCATCATCGGAGCAGATATCATGATGGCATTTGATGAATGTCCTCCGGGAGATGCGCCTTATGATTACGCGAAAAAATCGCTGGCATTAACCCATCAGTGGTTGAAAAGAGGCGTGAAACGTTTTGATGAAACGGAAGGCAAATACGGTTATTCGCAAGCCTTTTTTCCGATCGTGCAGGGCTGTGTGTATCCCGATTTAAGAATACAATCGGCCGAATTTGTAGCGTCACTGGAACGGGAAGGCAATGCTATCGGTGGTTTAGCAGTGGGCGAACCTACCCATAAAATGTATGAAATGATAGAGGTGGTAAATGAAATTCTACCCAAAGATAAACCCCGTTACCTGATGGGGGTTGGAACACCTCAGAATATCCTGGAAGCCATCGATAGAGGCGTGGATATGTTCGATTGCGTGATGCCGACTCGCAATGGTCGCAACGGTATGCTGTTTACATCCGAAGGAATCATGAATATGCGGAACGAGAAATGGAAAAATGATTTTTCACCCTTGGATATCAATGGAACTTCGTACGTAGATCATGCGTACACCAAAGCGTATTTACGGCATCTTTTCATTAGCAAAGAATTGCTGGCCATGCAAATAGCATCTATCCATAATTTAGCATTCTATTTATGGCTCGTGGGTGAAGCGCGAAAACAAATTTTTCAGGGAAGTTTTGCTTCGTGGAAAAAAGAAATGGTGAGCCGTCTGGGCAGACGGCTCTAAAAAAATCAAATCCAGCGCACATAACAGAAGTCCTGGCGATGAGGTAAGTCCTCATTCTTGGGGAACATCCGGAATGCATATTTGAATGAACCGGCCTGATTCATCTGATATTCCAAACTGAAATACATTTTTGATCCTTCTGTGTGTACCAGGTTTAGTTCTTCTACATCATGCAGCAGATCTTTGTTGTTTTTGTCTTTTTTCACTACAACTAATTCAATTCCAATTCCTTTGTCATTCAACCCTTTGGTGTCGATTATCACCTCGAGCTTGTAGTCTTCACCCACATAGGGATCGTGGATTAAATTGTCCGGAATGTTGACCTGAGTCACTTCTATTTCGTGCCATTTTGAAGCCATGTTTTCTTTCCAGGCTACAATTTCTCTTGCTTTGGCGAAGTTGTTATCTTTCAACATAGCCGAACGTTTGGCCAATTTAAAATAGAATTTATTCAGGTAGTCATCTATCATCCTTTTGGTTGTAAACCTCGGGTTGATTTGTGCAATAGAATTTTTGATTGTCTGTATCCATTCCGTTGCAAAGCCTTTGGTGTTTCTGGCAAAATATAGTGGAATGATTTCATTCTCCAATATGCTGTATATGGTAGCGGCATCCAACTGATCCTGATGTTCCTGGTTTTCGTAAGTACGTTTATCTGTCAATGCCCAACCGGCTCCTTTTACATAACCTTCAAGCCACCATCCATCTAAAACCGAGAAGTTTAATACCCCGTTCATCTGGGCTTTTTCGCCCGATGTGCCTGAAGCTTCGAGGGGACGGGTAGGCGTGTTAAGCCAGATGTCCACCCCTGAAATCAGGCGTTTTGCCAAACGCATGTCATAATTTTCCAGGAAGATAATCTTGCCCAGGAACTGAGGCATACGTGAAATTTCCACGATGCGTTTGATGAGGTTTTGTCCACCGCCATCTGCCGGATGAGCTTTCCCGGTAAACAAAAACTGAACCGGCTTTTGTGGGTTGTTGACAATTTTCTCCAGTCTTTCTAAGTCCGTGAACAGCAGGTGCGCACGTTTATAAGTCGCGAACCTACGTCCGAAACCAATAATCAGTGCATTCGGGTTGATAGAGTCGAGAATGGATACAATACGGGAAGGATCCCCCTGATTTTTAAACCAGTTGTCTTCAAACTGTTCTTTGATGAAATTAACCAGTCTGTTTTTCAAAAACATACGTGTATCCCAAATCACCTGATCGGGAATTTGGTAAACGGCTTGCCATATTTTAGCATTTGACTGATCGTTATAAAAATCAGGTGAGAAATATTTCTCATATACTTTTTTCCATTCGGAAGCTGTCCATGTTGGCAGGTGCACTCCGTTGGTTACGTAATTAACATGCAATTCCTGCGGGAAATAGCCTTTCCAGATAGGATTGAACATCTCCTGAGAAACCTTGCCATGCAACCAGCTAACGCCGTTGACTTCCTGACTGGTATTACAGGCAAACACACTCATCGAG
>JAQWCZ010000144.1 GCA_028705705.1 Paludibacter sp. | reverse complement strand
GAAATCTGGTTGATCCTTCAGACAAACTGATTTATCAGGCTCACATTTATTTTGATAAAAATACATCTGGTTCTTATGGTAGTTATGTAAACGGTGTTTTTGTACCATCAACCTACGAAGCGGAAGAAGCAACCCCACAAACGGGTGTAAACAGGATGAAACCTTTTGTGGAATGGTTGAGAAAATACAACAAAAAAGGGATGGTGGGAGAATATGGTATTCCTGATGATGATCCGAGATGGAATACTGTGCTTGAAAATATGTTGATTTACCTGAGAGATAATGGTGTGCCGGGGACCTATTGGTCGGCAGGTCCTCGCTGGGGGGGCTATCGACTGGCTGTTCAGCCATCTGAAAACTACACCAAAGACCGACCGCAAATGGCTGCGTTGGAGAAATATACAGTAACAGATCCTAAGTAAGAAACCGAAAAATTGAGCTACAAACTGAAAAAATAGTTTTATAATGGGTAAAAAAGTATTGATATTGTTTTTAGTAGCAGTTCTGATGGTTTCAGGATTATATGCTCAGAATTTTTCAAAAGTGATGAATGATCCTCAGCCATTTGGTTTGAACATGGCTGGCGCTGATTTTGGGAAAAATTTCCCCGGAGTGTATAACAAGGATTATACCTACCCGACAGCAGCTAACCTGGATTATGTGAAATCCAAAGGTTTCAGGTTGATTCGTTTGCCGTTTAAATGGGATCGGATTCAGCATGAACTTTATGGAGATCTGGTAAAAGATGAACTGAAACGATTGAAGTATGTCGTTGATGAGGCAGCCAAACGTGACATCCTCGTGTTATTCGATTTACATAACTATGGTAGGAGATACCTGGGAGAAACCCGCTACATTATTGGAGAGGGCGGATTAAAACCGGAACATCTGGCCGATTTGTGGGGAAAAATTGCGAAAGAGTTCTGCGGATACAAAAACATCTGGGGATATGGCTTGATGAATGAACCTAATAATATGCTGGATAGTATGCCGTGGGCTAAAATAGCACAAGCGTCTATCCTGGCTATCCGCAAGTATGATACAAAAAATTCGATTGTGGTGGGTGGAGATAGCTGGAGTTCGGCAGAACGCTGGATGCAATACGGTGATAACCTGAAGTATTTGTTCGATCCTGCTGATAATCTGATTTTTGAAGCGCATGTATATTTCGATGAAGATGCATCAGGAACCTATAAAAAGAGTTACGAAGAAGAAAAAGCCAACCCATACAAAGGCATTGAACGCGTTCAACCTTTTATTGAGTGGCTGCGTGAAAATAATTTCAGGGGTTTTATCGGCGAATATGGGGTGCCTGATAAAGATGAACGTTGGCTGGTTTGTCTCGATAATTTTCTGGCTTACCTGCAGGATAATGGAATCAACGGAACTTATTGGGCTGCAGGACCCTGGTGGGGTAAAAACTTCATGGCGATTCAGCCAATAAACGGAGAGGAAAGACCACAAATGAAAGTTGTAGAAAAATACCTCTGGACAAAGTAATCCAGCTATCAGCATCTGAAAATTAAACGAGTATGAAACAGGTATCAGCAATGATAATGGTGGTCTTTTTGTCTCTTTTTGCAGGAGTGTCCTGTGTTCAAAAAGCTAAAGAACAGCATGTTGACTTCTCAAGAGGAAGGTTGCAGGTTGCTGATAACGGAAGATTTTTAGTTCATCAGGACGGAACTCCTTTTTCTTTCTTTGCTGATACAGCCTGGCAGCTTTTTCACCGGTTAACCCGGGAAGAAATTGAGTTTTACTTTCAAAATCGTGCGGAGAAAGGCTTTACCGTTATTCAGGCGGTAATACTGGCTGAACTCGATGGATTGCAAACCCCAAACAGGTATGGTGTGACTCCCTTATTGAATGATAACCCTGAAACACCCAACGAGGAATGGTTTGAGTGGATTGATGAGGTTGTAAGAATGGCTGAAAAACAGGGTTTGTACATCGCACTTGTACCTACCTGGGGCGATAAAGTGGAGAAAAAATGGGGAACCGGACCTGAAATTTTCAATGCAGAAAACGCCTATCTATATGGAAAATATTTAGGTCATCGATACAAGGATTTTCCGAATATCATCTGGATGAATGGTGGAGACCGTTCAGCCGACGGAAAAAGTTTTGAAATATGGGATGCCCTGGCAAGGGGAATTAAATCGGAAGATCAAAATCATTTGATGACTTTCCATCCTCAGGGTGAAAGGTCTTCATCAGAATGGTTTCATACTTCGGAATGGTGCGATTTTAATATCTGCCAGACCAGTCATGCACAAACGGATTATGCCATTTACAAGCGATTGCTGGTGAAGGATTACCTGCTTACACCGGTTAAGCCCTGCATGGATGCCGAACCCAGGTATGAGGATATCCCCATCGGATTTAAACCTGAAAATGGATGGTTTGATGATGCGGACGTAAGACAGTCACTATACTGGAGTCTTTTTTCAGGTGGATTTGGCTATACCTATGGATGTAACAGCATTTGGCAGTTTTATGAGGAAGGTCATAAACCCATGTGTGATGCGCGGCGTAACTGGAAAGAAGCGATTGACCTGCCGGGTTCATACGCTATTCAGTATGCCCGAAGTCTGCTGGAATCTTTCGATTATTTGAGTCGCGTTCCGGATCAGTCGGTTATCATCAGTAAAAATGATGATAATGAACACAAAGTGGTAGCTACCACGGGAAAAGATTATGCATTAGTCTATATCCCGACAGGACTGGAAACGACGGTTTCATTAGAAAAGATAGAGGGAGCAAAACAAGTTAAATTATGGTGGTTCAACCCACGAAACGGAGAAAAAACCAACATCAAAAGAACAAAATCTGAAGGTAATTTTATAGCAAAGCCTTCCACAAGTGGAAAAGGAAATGATTGGATTTTAATTATTGAGAAAATTAAATAAAGACAAATATACACACAATTAAGATACTGTATGAATAAAGAAATATTGCATATCATCGAAGAGCAGGAGAGGTTGTTATCACGTAAAAATGAGATGATAAGTAAAAGTAATGGCGTATTTAACCGCTACAAATATCCGGTTCTGACGGCTGGACATGTTCCGTTCAACTGGCGTTATGATGTGAATCCGAATACCAACCGGTACATGATGGAGCGGATTCAGGTGAATGCGGTAATGAACTCAGGAGCGATTAAATGGGGGAACAAATACGTGTTGGTGGTACGTGTGGAAGGAGCCGACCGAAAATCATTTTTTGCAGTGGCTGAGAGTCCGAATGGCATCGATAATTTCCGTTTTTGGGACTATCCGTTGGTGATGCCGGAAGGTGAAAATCCTGATGTTAACGTATATGATATGCGACTAACCGCCCATGAAGATGGATGGATCTACGGCGTTTTCTGTACCGAACGAAAAGACCCGGATGCTCCCAAAGGTGACTTGTCATCGGCTATTGCTTCGGCAGGAATTGCCAGAACAAAGGATCTGAAAAATTGGGAACGCCTCCCTGATATTAAAACACCGAGTCAGCAACGTAATGTGGTGTTACATCCCGAGTTTGTAAATGGGAAATATGCTTTCTATACCAGACCACAAGATGGCTTTATTGATACCGGAAATGGAGGTGGTATTGGTTGGGCATTGGTAGATGATGTTTGTAATGCTGTAGTCAAAGATGAAGAAATAATTGAACACCGTCAGTATCATACTATCAAAGAACTGAAAAACGGAGAAGGTCCGCACCCGTTAAAAACGCCTAAAGGATGGTTGCATTTGGCTCATGGTGTAAGAAATTGTGCAGCCGGACTTCGCTATGTCCTTTATTTATACATGACTTCGCTCGAAGATCCGACTAAACTAATTGCTTCTCCAGCCGGATACTTCATGGCGCCGGAAGGTGAAGAACGTGTGGGCGATGTGTCGAATGTATTATTCTCCAACGGATGGATAGCTGATGAGGATGGAACAGTTTTCATTTATTATGCTTCTTCCGATACACGCATGCACGTGGCAACGTCTACGATTGATAAATTGGTGGACTATTGTTTTAACACCCCTGAAGATGGACTCCGGTCTGCTACTTCAGTTGAAACTATTGTGAAACTAATCGATAATAACAAAGAAGTTTTGAAGAAGTCTATGCTACCGGCAAACGAAATTAGTAATCAATAAAATTAACAAGATGAAAAAAGGATTAAATTTACTCATCCTGATTCTTTTCACTTCGTTGTTAGGTGTAGCACAGTTACCCGAGCAACTGGTGATGGTTCAGATAGCTCCGGAGAATGCTGGCTGGAATTATCAAACAGGAGAAAAAGTAAAATTCAATGTACAGGTGACAAAGAACCGTCTTCCGATGGAAAACGTGCAACTGCGTTATGAGTTGTCCTATGACATGATGCCGGCATTTAAAAAAGATACGGTTGTTTTGAAAGATGGTAAGATGCAGATTAATGCAGGCACCATGAAAGTCCCGGGTTTCCTTCGCTGCATTGTGTATGCATCTTTGGATGGAAAAGAATATGAGGGTCGTGCGACGGCAGGTTTTGAGCCGGAGAAGATTGTCCCTACCACCCAATTGCCGGTCGATTTCGATCAGTTTTGGAAAAATGCCATTCAGTACAATGCCCGTTTACCACTTAATTTAAACATGCGTTTATTGCCTGAAAGATGTACTTCTAAAGTTAATGTCTATGAAATAGATTTCCAGAACTATCATGAAGGCGGCAAAATGTATGGAATTCTTTGCATGCCCAAAAAATCAGGTAAATATCCGGCTTTATTGCGTGTGCCTGGAGCCGGTATTCGTCCTTATGCCGGTCATGTCCCGGGAGCAGAAAACGGGTGTATTACACTGGATTTAGGTATCCACGGTATTCCGGTAACGATGGAAAATTATGTGTATGAGAATTTGGGCAAAGGGGCGCTATTCAACTATCAGTATATCGGATGGGAGAACAGGGATAAGGTTTATTACAAAAGGGTTTATCTCGGATGTGTGAAAGCCGTGGATGTTATTTTCAGTCTGCCTGAATTTGATGGAGAAAACTTAGTCGTGCAGGGAGGCAGTCAGGGAGGTGCATTGTCTATTGTGACCGGTGCGCTGGATAAAAGAGTAAAAGGTGTCATTGCTGTCTTTCCGGCATTATGCGACCTGACTGGTGTGTTACATGGCAGAGCCAGTGGTTGGCCGGCAATTTTCAGCGATACCAACGAACCCGCTTCATTACGTGAATTGAAAGCGAAAAATACACAGTATTATGATGTGGTGAATTTTGCCCGTAAGCTTACAACACCGGCTTTCTTCTCTTTTGGTTATAACGACATGGTTTGCCCGCCGACTTCGATGTTTTCTGCCTATAATGTAGTTACTGCTCCCAAAACTATCATGTTGGTTCCCGAGACTGCTCATTATGCATTTTCTGAGCAATGGAACAATTCATGGAAATGGTGGGTGAATTTGATTAAAAAATAAGATAAACTCTCTAATACTAACAATTAAATTTTTTAAGTATGAAATCACTAAAATTACTAATTTTTGCATTATTAATGCTTCTTATCCCTGTTCAGGGAATGGTTGCACAAAACTGGACGCGTGTAGGAACGGGTGTGACAGACCGGCCATTATTTGGTGTTTCTTTTGCCGATAACAATACTGTTTTTGCAGTTGGTGGAAATGGAGGACTC
>JAQWCZ010000143.1 GCA_028705705.1 Paludibacter sp. | reverse complement strand
AATCAGCACACCATTCATTTACATTCCCACTCAAATCGTACAAACCAAGTTGGTTCGGTAGTTTTTCTTTCACTTTATGTTTGGTTCCACCTGAATTTGACCGATACCAAGCAACTTCGTCCAGGGTATTACTACCAGCATATTTAAAGTTACCGTTTAATTTACCACCCATTGCTGCGTACTCCCATTCAGCTTCTGTGGGTAAACGGAATGTTCTGCCAGAAAGCTGATTAAGAGCCGGTATAAAATCAGTATTAATTGAATTCCAGGTAGTTTCACTTACCGGCCAATCAGGTTTGTCGTCTTCACTGTTATCTGTGTATGGAAGTGAGTTTCTAACTGCAAACCACAATGCATTGGTAACTTCTGTTTCAGCTATATAGAAATCACTCAGTTTTACCTGATGAGACAGTGAACTAAGTGAATGATCGCTACTCCCCATTGTAAACTGTCCGCCTTCAACCAGCAGCATATTAAATATAACACCATTCACTGTCAGTGTGATTTTTGACGCACTAGCCTGGGTTACCATGATTTCTTTTGTTTCTTTTCCGGCAATAATGGTAATGATGGTTTCTCTTTCGAAACCATCATTATCAGAAGCTCCTATCAAAAATCCGGTATTCTTATTGCCTGACGAAGCCGAAAGTGAAATCCAGTCGGCTGTTTTGGTCGCAGTCCAGGAAGTATTGGTCCTGACTACAATTAAGCTGGCATCCTTTTCTGCTGTGAAATGTATTTCAGCGATAGAAACGCCCAATGAGTCAACCGTGTCAATTGGTTTATTTGGATCGTCGTTTGGATCACAGCCGGTAAAAGACAAAATTAATACTGAAAATAAAAAACATATCCTCAGAATATCTCTCTTGTATTGCCCGGTATACATGTATGAACAAAGTAATTTATATATCATAATGTACCGTATTTAGAATTAAACAACTAGTTAACATGTGGGAACAAATATATATTATTTTTTGCAAATATTTATACTCAATCACAAAAATTAAATGAAATGGTTGGTCACCTTGTTTGATATCTATCAAAGTTTTATCTAAAACCATTATCTTTGTGCGTTATAGTTTACATAAAAAAATGCCGTAACGAGAAGCTCCTGTTAAATAATGAAAATAAACACAACACTACTCCTTTGCACATTGCTGTGGCTTTTATACACGCAAGCTTTTTCAGTGCCTGCAACACCCTATCCAATCACCCGTATACAACCCGATGGAAGTGAATTAACTGTATATCTCAGGGGAGATGAATTTTTTAAATATGAACTAACCATTGACGGATATCTCATCCGCCGGAACAAGGAGGGATTTTATCATTATGCAACAAAGGGTAAAGATGGCAACATAGATCTTTCCAACATGCGTGTAAATCAGATTGAAAAAAGGAATGAAACTGAAAAGTTTTATTTAAAATCTAACACATTATTTCCTGATTTCAAAGAAGTTAACTTCAAAAAAAGGGCACAGCGGGCACCGTCCAGAGATATAAAAGAAAACTCTTTTCCTAAAACAGGTTCTCCAAAATCTATTGTTATTTTGGTTGAATTCGAGGATATTTCTTTTGTTACACCTTCACCCAATACTGCCTTCACCAACATGCTTAATCAGGAAGGTTATACTGAGAATGGGGGAACCGGCTCTGCCAGAGATTATTTCAAAGCAGCTTCAAATGGTTTATCTACTCCTGAGTTTGTAGTGGTTGGTCCGTATAGGTTGCCAAACAACCGAGTTTATTATGGTGAGAATGATGGGATTGGTGACGATCTCAGACCACGCGAGATGATTATAGACGCTTGTAATGCAGCTTCTGCCAATGGTGTAGACTTTTCAATTTTCGATACCGACCAGGATGGGGTAGTGGATAATGTTTTTGTATATTATGCCGGTCATAACGAAGCAGAGGGTGGCCCTGAGGAATCTATCTGGCCACACCGGTGGAATTTATATTCCAACCTGACTCTCAATAATAAAAGGATAAGCGGATATGCTTGTAGTTCTGAGTTAAGAGGAAGTTCGGGCGAAAACATGTGTGGTATTGGAACTTTTGCCCATGAATTTGGTCATGTGTATGGATTGGTTGATTATTATCCAACCAGTAATTCGGAACATCATACCTTGTCAAACTGGAACATCATGGATGATGGAGCCTATCTGAATCAGGGAAGGACACCACCTACTTATTCAGCATTCGATCGGTTTTATCTTAGTTGGCTGACTCCCAACATCCTCAGATCTCCCCGTAACGTATTTTTGGAAGACCTGAAAACAAGCAATATAGCTTACATTATAACAGAGACTGGGAACCATAATCTAATAGGAAATGATCCGGATCCTGTTGAATTCTTCACCTTGGAGAACCGGCAAAAAACCGGATGGGATGCTTACATACCAGCAAGTGGCATGTTAATTACAAGAATTTATTACAATGCATTTGATTGGGAAAATAATATGCCCAACAACAATTCAAACGCGATGGGAGTAGATATCATAGAAGCTGATGGAATGGCCAGTAAACACACAATGACAGGAGATCCCTTCCCTGGCTCCGCGAAAATAACAGAATACTTCCCAACCTTGAGAAACGGAACCAATATCAATCGACCCATCACCAACATCAGCCATAAAAACGGAATTATTAGTTTTGAATTCATGGGTGGCGGCAATGAAGACATGATACAATTCATCAATAAAAATAATGACATGATTGTTTACAATGTCGGTCCGCAAGAAATTATACTTGATAAAGGGAAAGAATCAGAAGAAAACAACATGGTTTATGTGTATAATGTAACGGGGCAACTCATCCAGCAACATGAATCAAACAGTCAGATATTATCCATCAATAATTTAATGAAAAACATGATTTATATAATCAAATCAGGTAATAAATCGATTAAAATTGCATTATAATTGTAACCGTGGCTCCACAACAACAAGCCCGTTGAAACTTGATGATTCAACGGGCTTGTTGTTAACTTTATTTCGTGTATTTATACTACAGCTTAGAAAATAGTTTATTTCTTTTCCATCCGTTTTGCGTAACGGTTCATGAATTTGTCAACACGTCCTGCTGTATCTACCAGTTTAGATTTTCCAGTATAGAAAGGATGTGAGCTGCTTGAAATTTCCAGTTTTAATAATGGATAAGTTACTCCGTCGATTTCAATTGTTTCTCTACTATTCACTGTTGAACGTGTAAAAAAGGTATCGCCATTCGACATGTCTTTAAACACAACCGTGCGATAGTTTTCTGGGTGGATTCCGCTTTTCATATCTTATGTTTTATTTTTTATTCCTACAAATTGGCTTGCAAAAGTACAACATTATATTTAATTATCAAAGAGAAAATCTGATTTTTTTATCTGCTGCCAAAATACAGCAACAACATCCCGATTAAAACACCAATCAAATCAATCATCTTTAATTTTAGATACTTATCTTTCAGCACCAGGGCACCATAAACAAAGGGCACAACTACTCCTGCCCTTCTGACAGTTCCCAAGACTGAAATAAGTGAATCGGGCAAAGTTAGCGCGTAAAAATAAACGAAATCGGAACTGACCAGTAAAATGGAAATAAACACGATAGACCAGCGAAATCGGAATGGTGTTGTCTTTTTTCGGGTCGGATACCACAAGGTAAAGGTGATGATACCCATCATGATTAGCTGGTAAAAAGTATAATAAACCTGCACGACCATGTGGTTGAACTGCCCCAACAGATATTTATCGTACAAACCACTTGCGGCACCAGTAACCGTAGCCATGATGATAAACCAAATCCATTTGTTTTTGCCGAATACATAGCCTTCCTTTTTCCCAATCAGCGAAAACATAAAAAAAGAGACCAGGGTAATTGCAATACCTCCTGTTTGATAACCGTTCAGCTGTTCTCCAAAAATCAATACACCTCCGAGCACTACCAGGACGGGTTGGGTTGCCTTAATCGGCGCAGCAAGGGTAAGTGGCAGATTTTTCATGGCAAAATAAGCAAAAAGCCAGGACGACAATACGATGGTTGACTTGACCAATATCAGCATGTGTGTTTTAAAATCAACCTGAGGCACAAAGAGAATTCCACCTTCCAACCATGCAGGAACAAAACGGGAAATCAACAGAAAAGGCAATAAAATTATTGAAGAGATGAAAATTGACGAAAACAATACCGGTATCACAGCATTTTCATGCACCGACACCTTCTTGCTTACCTCATAGGACCCAAGTAACAAAGCGGATATTATGCCAAGAAAGAGCCACATGATTTTTATCGAAAATTGATTAGCGAATAACTAATAGCTAATAGCCAAAAACTATTACTTCAATAAATATTGTCATTGAAAAACAAACACTTAACCCTCATTTGCTATTAGTTATTCGCTATTAAATAAATCTCATCAGCATACCTCACCTCCACCAAATACAGCCCGTGGGCCGGGACGGAAACGCCGGCTTTGCAGCGGTCTCTGGCTTCGATGATACGGCAGAAATCTGCTACACTTAATTTGTGCATCCCTATATCAAAAAGAGTCCCGACGATCGAACGTACCATGTTGCGCAAAGAACGATCGGACTCGATAGTGAACACCCATTCATCTCCTTGTTGTTGCCAGACAGCTTCAGTTACCACGCAATTGTTTGTTTTTACATCGGTATGCAGTTTACTGAAACTGGTAAAATCGGTGTAATCCTTTAGTTTACTTGCTGCCTCATTCATCAAATCAAAATCCAACGGATGATACATCCTCAGCGCCAGGTTTTCCTTGAACACATTTTTGCCGATATAGAGGTGATATTCATATTTGCGGGATATCGCATCGAAACGGGCATGGGTACCGGGGTTAACCGCGACAATTTTATCCACCGCGATATCTTTCGGCAAGATACTGTTCAGCCTGCGCACACAATCACCTCCCGCTAAATCTACCTGTTCGGAATCGAAATGAGCCACCATCTGCTTCGCATGCACACCGGCATCAGTGCGACCAGCTGCCACCACTTCTGTTTCTTCCCGGAGCAAGGTGCGCAAACCATTCGTGAACACTTCCTGCACGGAAATGCCATTGGGTTGAATTTGCCAGCCGTGGTAAGCTGTACCATTGTATGTAAAATAGATGAAATAACGCATCACTGAAACACGACGGTTCTATTTTTATAAGTGAGGGTTTTTCTCTCGATGTGTTTTTCGACGGCACGCGAGAGTACGATTTTTTCCAAATCACGCCCTTTTCGTATGAGTTCATCGACCGTATCCACGTGTGAGATACGAGTCACACCCTGTTCGATAATTGGACCGGCATCCAGGTCGGTCGTCACATAGTGACTGGTTGCCCCGATAATTTTCACACCCCGTTCGTGGGCTGCATGATAGGGCTTCGCTCCCATGAAAGCAGGGAGAAAAGAGTGATGAATGTTGATGATGCGATCGGGATAATGGTTGATAAATTCAGGAGAAAGTATTTGCATGTACCGTGCCAGCACGCAAAAAGTAATGCCTTTCGACTTCAACAGCTCTAATTCTTTTGCTTCCTGTTCGGCTTTGTTATCCTTGTTGATGGGAAAATAATGATACTCAATATCAAAACGTTTCGCTACCGGCTCCATATCAGGATGATTACTGATGATCAGCGGGATATCTACATGCCA
>JAQWCZ010000142.1 GCA_028705705.1 Paludibacter sp. | reverse complement strand
GGATACGATTATCAAAACAACCGGCATTATCAGCGATACTTATACTGATAACTCCCTTGAAAGCATGAGCAGAAGAGAAAACGTGCAAGAATTGCTGAATGCCATCCATGAATTTTGTGAAATAAAGACGAATCAAAACGAACCTTCTCTGTTGATTGATTTTCTGGCGGAAGTTTCTTTGCTCACCGATCAGGATACAGATAAAAATGCGGAGGATGATAAAGTAACACTGATGACCGTTCATGCCGCGAAAGGACTCGAATTCAAGGTGGTGTTTGTTGTCGGCATGGAAGAAGAGTTGTTCCCTTCGGCTTTCGCGATGGATAGTCCCAGGGAATTGGAAGAGGAACGCAGGTTGTTTTATGTGGCCATCACCCGTGCAGAGGAACGTTGTTTTATTACTTATGCTAAGTCACGCTTTAAAAATGGACAGGTAAACTTTGCTAATCCGAGCCGTTTTATCAAGGATATCGATCCGGCTTACCTCGATCATCCTGCTGATTTTCAAGTAAAAAGTAAATCCTCATTTTTTGAAGATGATGTTGATGATTTTCAAGGAGGTTTCCGGAATTTCCAGCAACGGGTTCCAAAGTCATACACCCCAAAACAATCATACCGGGAAAAACCTGAAATACCCCCCATATCTCCACCATCACCCAAGAAATTAACCCAAATCAGAACAAGTGGACAAGCAGTTTCAGAAGGAAACTTTACGCCAACCATACCTGTTGGTAAATTCGTGAAACACCAACTGTTCGGCATCGGCAAGGTGTTGTCGGTCAGCATGACAGGAGCCAACGAAAAAGCTGATATTGATTTTGGTGAGAAAGGCGTGAAATCACTGTTGTTGAAGTTTGCTAAGCTTGAAGTGCTTGATTGATCGTCATTGAGGAGCGAAGCGACGTGGCAATCTCCCCTAAAATCATCCTATTTTATTAATTCCCGCGTCACCAAACCCGCGATGGTCATGCCAAACATCGCCGGCATGTAGCTCACAGTACCATTAATGCTGGCTTTTTTACTGTCCCAGTTTTGACCTGTCATAACTGGTTTTTGCTTTATTCTGCTTTGGGTTGATTTTAATTCTTCAGCCGGAACAGTTTCTGTTTTGCTTTCATGATTGGCTGATTCTCCTTTGTTTGGGAAGATTTCATCGCTGTACACACAAAGAAATTTTTTGCCGGTGCCTCCCAATTTACGGATGCGACTGCGCAGGGCAGCGGCTAAAGGACAGCCATTTACTTTCCAGAATTCAGTCACTTTGATGCGGGTCGGGTCTGTTTTCAGAGCAGCGCCCATAGACGAAAAGAAAACCGCGTTGGTTTGGGTAGCCTGTTGTATCAGGTGGACTTTATTCGACAGACTATCTATAGCATCGATGATGAAATCATAGGTGTCGAGAGCAAAAGATTCGCAGGTTTCCGGACTGTAGATTTCCTGTAACCCAATGATGCTGGCAGTGGGATTAATTTCTAATAATCTTTTTTTCAATATCTCTGTTTTAGGTTTCCCAACTGTTTTTGTTGTGGCAGGCAATTGCCGGTTGATGTTGGTTTCGCTTACCACATCAGAATCAACCATCGTCAGGTGTCCGATACCTGCACGAATCAATGCTTCAGCGCACCAACTACCCACACCGCCGATACCAAAAAGTATCACCCGGGTGGTTACTGCTTTTTCCAGGTAGGGTTCTCCTAATAATAAAGCTGTTCGCTGAAAGATTTCCATGTGATTGTTCAGCCGTTCTGGCTGATGAGTTCTAAAGATTTTTTATTGATGATTTCCATTTGTTTGCCTGTCATGCGGATGATGCCGTCTTTTTCAAATTCGGATAACATACGGCTGACGCTCTCCCGACTGGTGTCGATCAGGTTTCCGATTTCAACCTGTGAAATGGGAATGGTAAAAACATCGGACTGAAAGATATTATTGGCAAAATCAAGCAAAACATCCGCCAGGTTGCCGCGGGTGAGCTTTTGTGTACGATTTGCGCACCTTCTGAAGGATTCGATCTCATAACGACACAGGGACTGGATGATTTGGTAAGAAAAATGTTCGCTTTCTTTCAATAACTGCCTGAACGTCGTGTTATCGATAAAACACAGTTCGCAATTATCAAGTGCCGTGATTGAATACTGGTTGACTGCATCACCGAACGTGGTGGGGAGTCCCAAATATTGTGGTGCTTTGGATATTTTTACGATTTGCTCACTGTAGGGACCAGTTATATGAACCTTTACCAGTCCGCTTCTCAGGAAAATAACATTGGTGGAATAGGTTCCCTGTTTGATAATAGGGTCACCTTTCTTAAAGCTTACAACGATGTGGTTGTCGGTGAGTTGTTGCATCTGACAATCACTCAGCTTTTCTATTGCCGTTGAAACAAAGGGACATAACCTGCAATCCTGATTCATATTGATAGAATATTTCGACAAATATAAGAAATGTGATTAACATCACAAAATTATATGTTTTCATTCACATACAATATTACATTTCCAATCAATAACGTTGCATATATTTGCGAAAATAATTCATCAATACAATTTATTCAAACTTAAAAAAGCATGGAAGACAATCAGAGACTGGATGTTCAGCAATTACAGATTGAGGAGCTGAAACAAAAAATTGAGAAACTTGAAAATGGGAGGAAAGATCAGTTGTCCATTGCCATAGTCTCCGGTGACTTGGATAAAGTGCTGGCAGCGATGGTAATTTCTATTGCAGCAGCCGCGATGGATACGCAGGTGAAACTATTCTTTTCTTTCTGGTCATTAGCCGCTCTGCGCGACCCGAAGAAACATCCAAAGGGAAAAGATTTTATATCTAAGATGTTTGGTTTGATGCTTCCTAAAGGAAAGAACAAGCTTTCTCTTTCAAAAATGAACATGGGAGGGATGGGTCCGAAAATGATCAGTATGTTGATGAAAAAACAAAATGTGATGTCGCTGGAGAAAATGTTTACAGAAGCCGGTGAATTGGGCATTGAAATCATCATCTGTGAAATGTCGATGGGACTCATGGGTTTCAAAAGGGAAGAAATGATTGATTATCCAAATCTGAGTTATGCGGGTGCAGCCACTTTTGTAGCCGACGCAGGTGAAAGTTCGATTCAGCTATTTATTTAAACCATATAAAATTATCATTATGACAGCAGAAGAATTAAAATCAGTAGTAGTAGCGAGAACAATTGACGCGAGAGGAACAGCTTGTCCCGGGCCGCTTTTGGAAGCCAAAAAACACATTGGCAGCATAGGTGCCGGTGATGTAATGGAGATCCTTTCCGCCGATGAAGGAACCAAAGTTGATATTCCGAAATGGTGTGGAAAACAGGGACATGAATACCTGGGAACTGTAGAAGAAAACGGATACTTCAAAGTTTACATGAAGAAAAAATAAAAATCCATTATGGGAGAACTCGATAAAAAGAGTGCAAAAATTCTGGTGTTCTCAACAGAAAAGATTTCCGATCCTGCCATTGATATGGCAGGATTGCTGAAATTGCACTATCCTCCAACCGTTTATACCATTGCCGTACCCTGTTCCAGCGGTATCAAGCCCTCCTGGATTTTATATGCTTATGAAAAAGGGTTTGATGGTGTTTTTATTGCTGCAGATGGAAGTGACTGCATATATGGCGAATCGTGTACTGAAAAAACAGGGAATCTGGTTGCTAAAACGCACAACCTGATGAAAGAAAAGCGTATTGAGCCTGCCCGGTTACGCATGGCAGCGATTTGCTCTGTTTGCAGTGAATCCTTCGTAAAACAGATGCGTAGTTTCAATGAGTATTTATTAAAATCTTTACATCCTGATGGATAATCCCATGAAAAACATAAGCTACGATGCTTTGGTGATTGGCGCCGGTATTGCCGGTGGTGAAACTGCTATGAATCTGGCAAGTACCGGTTACAAAGTTTTATTGGTAGACAAAGAATTATCGGTTGGTGGAAAAATGATCATGTTGAGTAAGGTTTTCCCTACACTCGATTGTGCAGCCTGCATTACCACACCCAAGGTTTCTGAAATATCCCGTCATCCGAATATTACTATTTTCACCGGCAGTGAGGTTAGTCATATCCGCAAAATCAGTGATCAGGAATTCGTGGCCAAAATCAACAAAAAACCCAGATACGTTCACATTGAAGATTGTACAGCCTGCCAGTTGTGTGAAAAGGCTTGTCCTGTCAGTGTCCGGGATCAGTATCAGTTCGGACTGGTTGGAAGAAAAGCAGCATTTATCCCTTTTAGTATTGCCAGTCCCAAAGCAGCGGCGATCGATATCGACAACTGTACACTTTGTGGTGCTTGCGAACGTGTTTGTCCGACTAACTGCATCGACTTTACCATGGAACCGGAGGTCATGGAACTACATGTAAAAACAGTAGTCATTGCGACAGGATTTAATTTGTTCGATCCGATTAAAATGCCTCGTTACGGATATGGCAGTTTTAAAAATGTAATTACTGCTCTCCAAATGGAGCGTCAACTTGCTCCTACACGTCCGTTTAACACCATTCTGCGTCCAGGCGATGGGAAAGTCCCGGATAAGATTGCATACGTATTGTGTGTCGGTTCACGCGATGCTACGGTTGGCAATCCGGTCTGTTCCCAGATTTGTTGCATGTATTCCATCAAACAGGCTCAATTGCTGATGGGTGCGCTTCCGATGGCTGATGTGACGATTTACTACATCAATATCCGCTCGTTTGGGAAAGGGTTCGAAGAGTTTTACCAACAGGCCAAGGGCATGGGCGTGAACTTTGTAAAAGGCAAAATCGGTAAAATATCAGAAAAAGAAAATGGAAACCTGATGCTCCGGTACGAACACATCAATCAGGGAAAGGTGCAAGAAGCAGAACATGACATGGTTGTGTTGGCCACAGGAGTATTGCCGAATACAGGCATTGATAAGTTCTTTGAACAGGACAAACTTGAGTTGGATCAGTTTAATTTCGTGGGTCAGAGCGATATGCTTGCTAGTCCCTCCAAAACCAGCATCGATGGCGTTTTTGTCGCGGGTACTGCAACCGGACCGATGGATATTCCCGATGCAATCTTATCGGCGGGTTCAACCTCTTCAGAAGCAATCAGTTATTTAATTCAACACGCATGAGTAGGAAAAAGAAAAAAATAGGAGTCTATATTTGCCACTGCGGAGGAAATATTTCCGATTATGTTGATGTGGAAAAGGTTCGTCAGGCGGTAGAAGGGGATGAAATTGTGTTTCTGGCTAAAACGACCATGTTTGCCTGTTCCGATTCAAACCAGAAAGACATGGTGGAAGATATCAAAAATCACAATCTGGATGGGGTAGTAGTGGCTTCCTGTTCCCCAAAACTACACTTGCTCACGTTTCGGAATGTTTCCGAACGGGCTGATTTGAACAAATATACTTATGTACATGCCAATATCCGTGAACAAGCATCCTGGGCGCATTCCGACAATAAAACAGGTGCAACCGAAAAAGCCATTCATTTGGTTAAGGCTGCCATTGCCAAATCACGTTATGCTGATGCACTTGAAGCTAACAAGATAAAAACAGTGAAATCGGTAGCCGTAATTGGTGCGGGAGTAGCGGGTATGAAAGCGGCTATTTCGCTGGCAGACAAAGCATGTGAGGTAATGTTGATAGAAAAAGAAGCATTTGTCGGAGGCCGTGTGGCGCAATGGGATTCC
>JAQWCZ010000141.1 GCA_028705705.1 Paludibacter sp. | reverse complement strand
AATAGACTCGTTTCGGTCGCTATCAGGGACACGGTACACTCGAAATTACCTACAGTGGTACTGTTGCAAACAGCGTATACCCAGGCAATAGTACCGGTGGCGGATGGGACTGGAATGTGGTTCCGGGAACAACTACGGTACATTACACTTCCTGGCAGGAAATGATGCCCAATAAAAATACAACCGACCGTTTCGACCAATATACCAAAACAAAGAATTTCTCAGGAGCTTTGTCGTGGGGCGATTGCGGTATATTTGCGACCGATTTCGATCAGGGTGATACCTGGGGAAGTCAGCGCTTTACGCCCACCAATCTGGTGTTTAAAAAGTCTATGTATGCTTTTGATAATATGATTATCAGCCTTGGAAGTGATATCAGTTCGTTGGGGACATACAGTACCTCGATGATAACTGCGACCAATTTGTTCCAGAACCTTATTTCATCGGCAAGCGGTGCCATGATACTGAATGGTGCTGAGATTGCTCGTCCGAATACCCTTACCTTGCCATCGGGACAGGATAACTGGATGCTTACGCCACAGGGAACCGGGTATTTTATTCCGCAGGGAAATGATGAAATAAAATTAATACATGACACGCAAAAAACGCCTTATGAAATCGGAAGCGACTATGCGTCGCCGGTAACATCTGCCAATGCTGCAAAAGCTTATATCAACCACGGGGTTAAACCTACCGGCAAGAAGTACAGTTTTGTGGTCGTACCGGAAACTACCAGTGCAGAGATGCAAAATCTGTCGGCTCAAATGGCAAATAATGGTGGATCTGTTTACCAAATACACAAACAGGATCAATATCTGCATGCGCTGACTTACTTACCCAAGAATATAACAGCGTATACCTTTTTCGGTGCAACTTTTAACCTGACATTCGGTTTGGTAAAATCTTCAACAGGCGAACATTTATTGATGCATCGTCCCGACGAATTGACCGACCGTCAGTATTTTGCAGCATCAAATCCCAATCTGAAGCCGGTAAATGATGCAGTTTACGGATGGAAATCATCCGGTTCTCAGGCCACGCTGACTATTGCAGGAGAATGGTTGCCGTTGCAGGAGTCTGATGGAGTGCAGTTTCATGCTCCGTTGAATGGAGAAACACAGCTTACGCTTACTTTCAAAGACGGCGAACCGCTTTATTTTGCACTGAAACGACCCGATGATACCGGATTGGATATCACCACCCAAAACGATTGGATTCAATTTAGAAAAGATAATGATTATTTATGGTTAATTTTGTCTGAAAATTTTGGTGTTGATACCATTGTGACTATTTATTCTTCGGTTGGAGAAATCATATATCAAAGTAACATCAATACCGGTAGAGAACCCTATGCCATTGCTGTATCGGATGTTGGAAAAGGAATGTATATCTGTAAGGTTCAGGTGTCCGGAAACAAAATAGCAACTTTTAAATGGATTAAATAAAACAGCATAACAATAATTTTAAAATATATGAAACAGGTTTTATTGACTTTAGGTCTCGGAGTAGTACTATTAAGCGCTTGTCACCGACATGATGCCGAATGTAATCAGCAAATCATCAGCGACAATGTTAAATTTGCGACGCAACAGCTTGGTCGACAGGTGGAAATCATTGAAGAGAGTGGAAAAATTTTGAATCCACGCACAATTAGATGTGATAAAATCTATTATGTACCCATTGATGACTGGACCAGTGGTTTTTTCCCTGGTACTATGTGGTATATGTTTGAACTTACAGGAGATGAAAAATGGAAAAATCTGGGTGTCAAATATACAGAAGATCTGGATTCTGTTAAATATTTGACCTGGCATCACGATGTAGGTTTTATGATTAATACCAGTTTTGGAAATGCATATCGCTTAACAAAAAATGAAGCCTATAAAGAGGTAATGATTGAAGCTGCAAAATCACTGTCAACACGTTTTCGCCCAACACCTGGTGTTATTCAATCTTGGGATGAAGATCGTGGCTGGCAAGGAACCCGTGGTTGGATGTGCCCGGTAATTATTGACAATATGATGAACCTGGAACTTTTATTTGAAGCTACCCGTCTCTCAGGTGACTCTTCTTTCTATAAAATGGCGGTAAGTCATGCTGATGTAACGCTCAAAAATCATTTCAGAAAGGATTATAGTTCTTATCATGTTATTGATTACGATAAAATTAAAGGCGGTGTTCGTCATAAACAAACCGCTCAGGGTTATGCAAACGAATCAGCCTGGGCACGTGGACAAGCCTGGGCAATTTACGGTTTTGCAGTTTGCTACCGTGAAACAAAAGACCCACGTTATTTGACACTTACGGATAATATATACAATTTCCTGTTTACACACAAAAATATGTCGGAAGACCTGGTACCTTATTGGGATTTTGATGCGCCCAATATCCCGAATGAACCTCGTGATGCTTCTGCTGCTGCCATCATTGCATCAGCTTTGTATGAATTGAGTACATACGATCGACCCGAATATAAAGAGACTGCTGATAGAATTATTGCATCTTTATCTTCACCAGCATACCGTGCCATCCTCGGTACAAACGGTAATTTTTTGCTGATGCATTCAGTCGGAAGCATACCACATGGAGGTGAAATTGATGTTCCACTCAATTATGCTGATTATTATTTCTTAGAAGCACTGCTCCGCAAACAAGCAATCGAAAAATAGTGGTTAGTCGTAAGTGAATAAATTAACCACTAACTACTATCTACTATCAACTAAAATATGAACCGTATTATCCCCATCATAATGCTGGTCTTGGGTTTTATGTCCATTACCGGACTGTTTTCCCAGGTGGATGAGTTTGCTCATTCGTCTATTTTATCCTTTGAAAAAGACATTGAACCGGTTCAGGCTGATCCGGGTTCAGTTTTGTCTGTCTCCGGTAAACATTTCAAACATGGAAAACAAAGTCTGCTTTGGCAATGGAAGAATACAGGAAATTCATGGCGGATAAAACAACCGGTTTGCTATGCGCCGGTTAATCCGCACAACGATAATTCGGTTGCTACTTTCGTGTTTTGGGTTTATGCACCACAGGTATATGCGGATGGAAAACTGATTTTTAGTTTTTATAAAGAAGATGTGCTTTGTTCCTGGTTTGAATATAAACTAGGTTTTCAGGGTTGGAGCGGCGCATGGGTGGCATTCGACCGGGATATGCAGGGAAATGCGCAGGAAGGTATGGATGAGCTGCGGGTAAAGGTAGAAGGTGTGGATGGTGGTGCTCTGTATTTCGACCACATCATCTTGTCTTCTTTTCAGGATATCCGTCACCATACTGCTGATTTTCACGCGCCTTTTATCAATGCTGGTACAACCAATCACTGGTTGACTTTACTGGAGTCCTGGCAGAAAAACTGTGATCTTCCTTTGTCGGATGAAATTACTACGAAACAAATTTCAGATATCCGGGACCTTGAAAACAGGTTGATCACTATCCTGATGAATAGAAAGGAGCCGGTTTCATTGCCGCAACTGACTAAAAGATATAAATTGTTACAGATTCGTTATCATCAGGATGGCAGCATCAGCGGTTTACCCGTGTTTTTTGAACGCTATGGAGAAACCTATGAACGTATGGGAGCAATCCGCTATAACTTGCTTTATGACAACGAGATGGGCCTGAGCAAACTAAATAAGCTGATGTTTGATATGGCTGTCACATACAAAAACACTTCCGGTAAAAAAGACAAAGAAACGATTGCCGGCATGTATATCAACTTGATGCGCCACATGCTCGATCAGGGATTCAGAGCCGGCAGTGCCATGGGAACCCTGCATCACCTGGGTTACAGCATGCGTTTGTATTATGCATCTGCTTTTTTAATGCGTGATGTTTTGATACATAATCAGTTGGACGAATCCGTACAACAGGCTATGGAGTGGTTTGCCGGAACAGGTGAAGTCAAAACGAAACCGGTTGTGTCAGGTATGGATGTGGATGCGTTTAATACAACCCTCACAGGACGATTGGCGAGTATCCTCATGATGCAGGATTCACCGGAAAAAGTGCGTTATTTACAAGCTTTTACCAGGTGGGTGAATAACGGACTTCAGTATACTGATGGTACATTGGGTACGTTCAAGATCGATGGTAGTATGTTTCATCACAGGCATAACTATCCCGCTTATGCAGTCGGCGGACTTGAAGGAGCTGTGAATGCAACCTGGATCCTGCATAATACCACATTTGCAATTCAACAAGCCGGTCACGAGAACCTGAAAAATGCGCTCCTGAACATGCGTTATTATTGCAATTTGGTTACCTGGCCACTGTCTCTTTCCGGGCGTCATCCCGATGGTAAAGGGCAATTGATTCCGGAACAGTATGCCCGTTTAGCTTTGTCGGGAACACCTGACGGTAAAGCTGCTATCGACAAGGAACTGGTTGCTGCCTATCTCCGGTTGATAAGCGATTCAATAACACCTGATGCGCGTGAATTTATCCAAATGGGTATTGAACCGGAAAAATCACCCGAAGGAAACCGCGCTTTTCCGTACTCTTCCTTATCGGTTCACCGTCGCAACAACTGGATGGCTACAGCCATGGGACACAGCCGCTATTTATGGGCAACAGAAACTTATCAGGGTGCCAATCTGTATGGCAGATACCTGAATCACGGGCATCTGCAAATTATGGCAAACGGCAATCCGGTTTCTAACTTCGGATCCGGATTCAAACAAGAAGGCTGGGACTGGAATCATTTCCCGGGAACAACTGCTGCCGAATTACCCATGAAAGCATTGCGTGCAGATATAAAAAACTTAGATGCTGATTCGGGATATGAAGAGTTACTTTTATCCGACGAAGCTTTTGCCGGTCCCATCAGCATAGGTAACAGAAATGGTGCTTACGCCATGAAATTACATGAGCATGATAAATACAACGGTTCTCTTCGTGCCCGTAAATCGTTTTTCTTTTTCGATAACCGGGTGATTGCGCTGGGTAGTGATATTCGATCTGCTTTGCCTGAAAATGAAGTGCATACAACCTTGTTTCAGGTATATCAACCGACAGAAAATAAATATGTGATGCTTAATGGAAAGAAAATCAATGCTTTCCCTTATCATAAAACCATCAGCAAAAAACTTACTGAGATTTCAGATGGGCTAAATAACTATTTCTTCGTGAGAAATGCTGAAGTAAAGCTTAGTAGAAGTGTGCAACAATCATTTCATGAAGAAACCGATGAACCGACTGAAAATCCATTTTCATTAGCTTACATCAACCACGGTAATATGGCTGCTGATGACCGGTATGAATACATGGTACTTATTCAGCCTGATGTTAAATCACTGAAATTAACGCGTAAATCAGTTGCTTCGGAAAGTAAGTTTCCTTATCAGGTGTTGCAACAGGATTCTATGGCACACATCGTACATGACCTGGCAAGCAATACTACTGCTTATGTTTTCTTCGAAGCCGGAAGTTATCAGGATGATAGTCGTTCGGTTGAGGTTAATATCCCCGCGATGGTCATGACCGAAACACTTGCCAACAACCAACTGCATCTCAGTGTAGCCGATCCCGACTTGCGCTTTTACGAAGGTACAGCCGATGAACAATACGACGAAAATGGCAAGCGCATCGAGCGAAGCGTTTATTCACGTAATTGGATTAACAATCCCTCACAACCATCTGTTATAAAACTTACCCTCAACGGTAACTGGCAATTGTCCGAACAG
>JAQWCZ010000140.1 GCA_028705705.1 Paludibacter sp. | reverse complement strand
TCGGTTTTTGTTTTAATTGAGATAAAACGGCCAACCTGATTTGATCAAAATCTCCATCTGTAACCTGCTGCTCTTTATGCTTCAGGCAAATATCGCACTGTCCGCAGGGTTTGGTGTTTTTCTCTCCGAAATAAGCTAATAAAACCTGACTGCGACAAATATTTTGCTCATTTGCATAGTCCAATACACTTTTTACACGGCTGATATAACGCTCCTTCCGGTCGTCGTAAGCTTCTTTGCCAAGATTTAATCTATCGGGAGACTCTCTTTCCACCACTAAACTTACAAAAGGCGTTTTTTTGCGGGGAATATACTGTATGATATGTTCCTTTGATAATAAAACTAATTCCTGATATACCTTATCTTTGTTCCAACCCAGCCGGGAAGCCATGATATCTTCACTGATATAGGCCGGATCGGTAAATAAACCCGTGTAGGAGCGCAGCAAAATATGTATCAATTTATCCTGCTCCGGCGTAAAACGAATTACATACAAGTCCTCCTTGCCAACGGTAAACAGTACACGGGAAGTATTATCCTGTTCGTCAGTCAACTCCAGATACCCTGCTTGTTGTAGAATTTTCAGGGAATTATACGCTACCAGCATCGGTAATTTAAACTTCGTGCAAAAATCAGCCAGATCGAACGGGAATACCGCATCTAATCCGTAGCCTTCAGCAATCTCATAATAATCACCAAGGGCTTTATATACTTTGCGCACCATGTCCTTTTCCGGAAAAGTATCGGCTACCCTTTTGCTCATTTTGGTCACATCGCTGTTATTGAAAAGCACCACGGCATAAGCCTTTTTCTCATCGCGACCGGCCCTGCCTGCTTCCTGAAAATAAGCTTCTAAAGAATCCGGCAAATCAAGATGCACCACCGAACGTACTTCCGGTTTATCAATCCCCATCCCGAATGCATTGGTCGAAACTATCACCCTCGTTTCATCGTTTTTCCAACGCTGCTGTCTGGCATCTTTGGTTTCATTTTTCAGTCCGGCATGAAAATGTTCGGCACTGATGCCGTTTTGCACGAGAAAATCAGCTACTTCTTTTGTCTTTTTACGATTGCGCACATACACAACAGATGTTCCCGGCACTTTCCGGAGAATATTCAACAGTTGTTCATCCTTGTTTTCAGTCGTTCTGACGATATAAGCCAGGTTCGTGCGCAAAAAACTTTTTCTGAAAACATTCTTGGCTTTAAAATGCAGTTTCTCCTGAATATCATCCACGACTTCAGGGGTTGCAGTAGCGGTCAGCGCCAACACAGGTGCATCGGGTATAACCTCCCGGATATCCGCTATTTTCAGGTAAGAAGGACGAAAATCATATCCCCATTGTGAAATACAATGCGATTCATCTACCGCGATGAGGCAGACTTTGGTCTGTTTGATTTTCTCTATAAAAATGGGTGTTGCCAGACGTTCGGGAGAAACATACAAAAACTTATAGGCCTCGAATACACAATTATCTAAAGTAAGTAAGATGTCCGCCTTCGACATGCCTGTATAAATCGCAGATGCAGAGATATTTCTTTTTTTTAGGTTCTCCACCTGATCTTTCATTAACGCGATCAAAGGCGTAACCACGATACAAACACCCTCCATTGCCAGTGCTGGCACCTGAAAAGTCAGCGACTTACCTCCACCCGTGGGCATCAGTCCGAGCGTATCTTTCCTGTCCGCTATGCTTTGAATAATATCGCCCTGTAACGGCCGAAATTGGTCGTAGCCCCAGTATTGTTTGAGTATGTCGAGGTATTGTTGCATGCGTTGGCGTTAGTGGCACAAATGTAGTGAAACGCCGCCAAATGCACAAAAATAAAACGTGCGGATGATTTCATTTTTGAAACACATCCGCACGTATGTTTAATGGTGTAAATCAACTATTGACTTCGTCGAGAATCTCCTGTATATCATCTATACAACTCCCGCACACAGCGCCTGCTTCAATCGCATCTGCCACATCATCTGTTGTTTTACATCCATATTGGTTTATCGCCTCGATTATGTCGTTTCTTGTTAAATCGAGGCAGGTACATATTACCGGATCGTCTGCCATATTGTTTATTTTTTTTATTTTTAATTGACCAGACCTGTCAGGTTTTAAAAACCTGACAGGTCTATTGTATTATTTTAATTATTTAATTGAATAACAACATCTTCACTAAAAAGTTTATGATATCCATTATTATTTATCATTAACTCTTTAACTCACTCAATATAAAAACCCAAACAGCCATAAAGGGATTTTATGCCGACTCCCATATTTCAATTCATCTGCTGCAATATAAGCCGATGGAATTCCACTAATTTGCTTATTAGTTTTTGCTGCTCCTCCAATTTCAAAAACAAAAGTCTGATCAACCAAAAAATCACCATATTTAGAGGCTGTTATATCATGTTTAACTCTCAACTGATTGAAAAAGAAGGCTTCTCTTAAACTTCCTTTGTTTGGAGAATCAACATTAAACACATAAAAAAGATTGGGATTATCTAAATATATTTTTTCCGGTTTTTGCAGATAACTGATACCCTTGTTTTCACTTCTCAATAAACTCAAAATACTACTCCGTTCCATTAAGTCTAATGCCTTGAGCACAAAATTACGTTGACTACCCATCTTTTCGGCTAGAGCTTGTATATTTGGTGTATAGGGTACAATCTGACTTAAAATGAAAAGTAAATTTTTCAATCCTCTAATAGTTGAAAAGTTCAAATTTTCAACTGATGGCAAATCAATATCTAAAGTCAACTGAATTGTCTGTTGCAGTTTTTGATGATAAAACTTTCGTTCAGTTTTATAAAAAGGATAATATCCGAACTTTAAATACTCCTCAAAATGACTCAAAGGGTCAATCAAATCATTAATTTGCATACTATACTCTTCATGTCCTTCCAACAAAGATTTTAAAGAAAAAGACGGGAAAGAGACCCCATATTCATATTCAATAAACTCTCTAAAGGACAACCCATATAAATTATATACTGTCATTCTTCGGGATAAATCTGCAATTCCTTTGTCTATCTGTAAAGCGGATGATCCCGTTGCAATAATCCTTATGTCTGGATAATTATCATAGATATTTTTAAAATCCTTAGACCAATGCTGATATTGATGTACCTCATCCAAATAAAAAGTAGTTAAACCCTGACTGTATAGTTGTTCTATAAAAAGCAACAATCGGTTTGACTCAAAATAAAAATCATCTAAACTTAAATAAACAGCACTCTCAGGATACTTTCGAAAACGTTGTAATAACAGTGTTGTTTTACCAGTACCCCTTGCACCCTTAATTAAAATCAGTGATTGACTCCAATCAATTTCATCATATAAATAACGTACAAATTTTGTTTCTACCTTATTTTTTTGTTTTTCAGATATATTCAAGAGACGATCTTTCATGATAATTTCATTTTAAACCCGACAAATGTTATTTACACAGAACAAAGATACAAAATAGTTTTTTGAAAAAGCAATTTTCAAGATTGTTTTTTGAAAACAACAGAATAAATTGATCCATTCCAACAAAATTAGATTTTTATTGATTTCACAATTCAATTATTGTATATTTGCACGTATTATTTTTAACGGCATGCAACAGAAGAGATTTTTCAAACATATATATCCTGTAGCTATTTCGCTGATCTTACTTTGTTTCACAAACTTTCTGTTTGCTGATTCTTACTACTTTTTCGTTCAGTTTAAAGATAAAAACAACACGCCCTATTCCCTTGATAATCCCGCTGCATATCTGAGTTCAAGATCTATTCAAAGAAGAAGTGAACAACAGATTGCAATTGACTCCACGGATTTCCCGGTTAACACGAGTTACATCAGTCAGGTTGTCAATCAGGGAGTATTTTTTCATTCCGCGAGTAAATGGATGAACGGGATTACCGTGCAAACAACAGATTCATCGCTGATGGGGCTCATTCGCCCCCTCTCATTCGTTCAGCAAGTTTACTATACCGGTAAAATACTGACAGTGCAACCGGTACCGGCACTGCGCACAAAACGCATGGATCCGGAGGATGCGCAAGAATTTGAACATGATGTTGAACCTGTATATGAATTGGAATACGGATATGCCGCTGCACAACTAAATCAATTAAACGGAAAAGCATTGCACGACGCGGGTTATACAGGTAAAAACATCCTCATCGGGGTATTGGATGCGGGTTTCAGAAACGTGGACACCAACCCGGCTTTCGACAGTTTACGGATTCAAAACAGATTATCAGGCATTAAGAGTATCATTGACCCATCGGTTAATGTCTATCAGGAGGATACACATGGCGCGAATGTGTTGTCGATTATGGCAGGGAATCTGCCCGGACAATTTGTAGGTGTGGCACCCCATGCTTCTTACTGGTTAATACAAACAGAATATGTGCCTACTGAGTATATGTTCGAAGTGGATTTCTGGGTCAGGGGACTGGAATTTGCAGACAGTCTGGGCGTTGATGTGGTGAATTCATCATTGGGATATACCCAATTCGATGATGCAAGCATGAATTTCACCTATGCTGATATGAACGGACAGGTGTCGAGGGCTAGCCGTGCCGCTTATCTTGCTTCCCGGAAGGGTATTATTGTTTGTACCAGCGCCGGAAACGATGGCAATAAAACATGGAAATACATCAGTTCACCGGCTGATGCGGATGGCATCCTGACAGTGGGGGCAGTGAATACCAGCGGGACAATTGCCGCATTCTCATCGTTTGGTCCCACTGCCGACAGCAGAATCAAGCCGGAAGTCTGCGCCACCGGTTGGGGAACAACATTAGTTGACTTAAACGGCAACCTTGTTTTTAATGGCAACGGAACCTCCTACTCCTCTCCCATCATGGCCGGATTAACAGCCTGTTATTTGCAATATTGCATGGAGCAACTACCACAATCATACCGTGTTGACCTAATCAGACAACACATCATCAATTCGGCAGACCGCTTCAATTCTCCTGACAATCAATACGGCTATGGGATTCCGGATTTTCAACATGTATTGCATCAAACAGTAACAAATAACCGACGTGAACTTCAGACTGAGTTCCCTGTCAAACTGAAATATCTGGCAGAAACAGGAGAAGTCAGAATAATGAAACAACCTGCGTTTGAAACTCAGGGGCTGTTTTTTCAAATTATTACACCCACGGGGAAAATTATCCACCAACAATTACTTTCTGATATGGTGGATGCCGTGAATGTCAGCTACCTGCCAGCCGGATTTTACCTGGCTCGGATACGTTATCAGGGATATTCACAAGTATCGAAAATTTTGATTCCTTAAGCAAATATTCAATGGAAAAAGAAACATATAGCTTATCCCAACTCACGCGTTTTATCAACCAGGTTATCAAAGTTAATTTTGAGTCCCCGGTCTGGATTAGAGCAGAAATAAGCGAGCTTCGTGAAGCTTCCAACGGACATTGTTATCTCGAATTCATTGAAAAAGATCCGGACACCGACACGCTAATTGCCAAAATAAAAGCTAACATCTGGGCAAACACCTACCGCATGCTGAAGCCCTACTTCGAAAGCAGTACCGGTCAACAATTGCATGCTGGCATCAAAGTATTGGTTTCAGTCACCGTTGATTTTCATGATGTGTTTGGTTTAAGCCTGAACATCCGGGACATTGACCCTACCTATACCCTCGGAGAACTGGCTAAAAGACGTCAGGAAATCATCCGGCAGTTGGAAAAAGACGGGGTGATGGAAATAGATCGGAAGAGCGTCGG
>JAQWCZ010000139.1 GCA_028705705.1 Paludibacter sp. | reverse complement strand
TTTTACCTTCAATATCTGTAATGGTAATTGCAACTGAACTTGAATTGACAGCACGTTTGAAAAGACGTGTTTTCTCTTCACTTTCTTTGAGTGCTGCTTCGCTCTTTTTCCTCATTTCATTTTCAGCTTGGAAATATTTAAGCAGGTTGAGTGTTTCGGCATGAGTTTTTTGTAGTTCCTGAGTTCGTTCATCAATCAATTTTTCAAGTCGTTCATTTTCACCTTTTTTCAGGATAATACTTTCTCTAATTTTAATCATAGCTCTAATTTGAGCTGTTAATTCGCTAATATCAACCGGTTTAGATAGGAATCCTTCACCACCGGCTTCGAGCGCTTTGATACGGTTGTGTTTATCATCCTTAATGGCTGTAATAAAAACGACAGGTATATCAGTTGTTTTGGGATGTGCTTTCAGTTTTTTACAGATTTCATATCCATCAACAACCGGCATGATAATATCAAGCAAGATGATGTCAGGTTCTGTTTCAAGAGCCATTTTCAGTCCCTGATAACCATCAGTAGCCAACATGGTGTATACATTAGGAAAAGCTTCATTAATCAATGCTTTGATGATGATCAGATTGTCTTTATTGTCATCAATAGCCAATATTTTTATCTTTTCATTGTGCATACAAAACGCTGTTTATGGTTTTAAACAATAGATTTTCATCGATTGGTTTCGCGAGAAATCCGTCGAATCCATGAGCAAGGATAGATACTTTGTCTTCAACAAGTGCGCTGGCAGTGAGTGCAATAACCGGTATTGCTTTCAAAGAATTAATACTTCTGATTTGTTTAAAGGCTTCTATTCCATCAGTACCCGGAAGGGAAATATCCATTAATACCAGATCCGGTATGTATGTTTTGGCAAACTCAATTCCATCTACAGCATTTGATGCTTCAATTACGATGAATTTTTCAGATAGTAATGCTTTAGCGGCAAGCATATTGTCGAGATTATCTTCAACAATTAATACTTTCGGCTTGTCATTGGATTGGATTGCTTTTTTATCATGAACAGAAATTGAAGATTCCGGAGTGTTGTTTATACTTACCATCTCTGAAACAGTTTTCAATAAATCATCCCGTTTGATATCTCCCTTCTGAATCAATTGATGGATGTGATTTTGTTTTAAAAAACTGAGTTCTTCTTTGGTGATGTGTTTAGCTGTAAGTATAAGTACCGGTATTTGTGTCGTACGTTCATCTTTCCGAATCATTTCAAGTACACTAAAACCATCAATACCGGGCATCATCAGATCAAGAATGATGGCATCGGGGATAATGTGATTCAATGTTTCAATACCTTCTTCTCCATTCCGGGTAGCAACAACCATGTAACCGCTTTCTTCCAGAAAATCTTTCAATTGAACTACGGCAGGAACATTATCTTCAATTAACAAAACTGTTTTGGATTCATTTGGTGAATTGGGAGGTTGAGAAGTCTGTGCAATTTGCTTCTTTATGTTAAACAAATCATTTTCCTGTATAGGATCGGTATATTCTCCTGAATAATACAAAGGTAGTGTAAAGGTAAAAGTAGATCCGACATTAGGTTCACTATCGACTGAAATTGAGCCACCAAGCATATTGGCATATTTTTTTGCAATGGCCAGTCCAAGTCCGGTGCCCCCGAACCTGCGTGAAGTACTTTCATCAGCTTGCCTGAATTCTTCAAATATATGAGCAATCTGATCTGCTGGAATACCAATACCGGTATCAGTGACTATAACAGAAACTTCATCAATTGATTTCTTGATGCTGATGGTAATATTCCCTTTCTCTGTGAATTTTACAGCATTACCAAGCAGGTTTTGCAAGATGTGATTGATTTTATTCTCATCACTGGTAATGCGGGTTTCACAGTCACCACCGGCTTTATTGATTTTGATGTTTTTTTCAACAGCCTGAGGACTTATCAGGTTTATTGTTTCACTTACACAATCACATAAGTTGAATTCAGTAAGCTCTATTTCTTCCCTTCCGGATTCAATCCTTGAAATGTCGAGTATATTATTGATTAGCACCAGCAGATTTCTACCATTGCGTTCAATTACTTCAAGATAACTGTATTCTTCCTGTGGAATCTTACCTTCAAGCTTTCTGTTCAACACGCCGGATAAAGCAATCACTGAATTAAGTGGCGTTCTGAGTTCATGGCTCATGTTCGAGAGGAAGATTGTTTTGAGGTTATTCGCTTCGTACAGCATCTTTTTCTGCATTTCCAGTTCTCTGTTTTGTTCTGTAAGTTCCGCTGATTGCTTGGATAATTCTCTTTTTTGTTCTTCCAGTTCTATGTTTTTTGCAGCAAGAGAATCAGAGAAGGATTTGATTTTCTCATAGGTGAGAATCTTATCTACTCTTGCGCTATAGGTCAAATGAATTTTATTGATCAATTGGATCGCCTGATTTGAATAAGCGTGAATATTCGCTAATGAAATGATAGCGATAATTTCGCTTCCGGATATAATAGGGATGGTAATAATCTCTTTTGGGACAACGTTTCCACTAGTGGTTTTAAAGATGAAGCGGGTATCTTCAGGAATGTTTTTAATGTGTTGGATGCGTTTTTTGGTAATAACATTGCCAAATTCTCCTTCACGGTGTAAGGCAGAAAAAGATTTTCTGGCTCTTTCAGCAAGTCCTGTTGAAATAAGATGTTCATAACTCAGTTTGTCTTCACTGAGCAGGTAAACTGCTGCCATTTCTGATTGAGTATCATCCATCAGGATTTGCAAGGTAACCCTGAAAAATTCTTTTACATCATCTTCAATCAACATCATATCGGCGATCAAGGAAGTTTTTACATTCAAGTCGGATGTTAACTGCAAATTTTCAGCAAGTGTGTTAAACGATTTCGATAATTCACCAATTTCATTTTTAGATTCAAACAGATATCTGGCAGATAAATCTCCCTGATCAAAACGACGAGTTGCGTGTGTCAGCATTACCAATGGTTTTCTGATGTTGCGTAAAAATGTTACGTACACAAAAACAGTAATAATTATCAGAACTAAAAATAAGAAAATGAGTTCCATTAACATGAAGTCTTTTAATTTTTCAGATTCTGTTAATATATCATCTATGTTCTTCTTGGTATAATTTTCTATAACGGCAATTTTGTTCAATAAATCTTCCCTGAGTTTTCCAATACTACCTGAATCAGAAATACTTTCTTTAATATTATCGATTTTATTATCTGTTTCTTGTTTGATGTTAATTTTTCTTGCATTATTCCAGGAAAAGAAAGCTTTTTTTGCAGCATCTATATCTACATTTATTTTTGAATCAGCATAAGTATTATATATAATGTCAAACTGATGTAAAGCATCTTCAGTGCTTTCGTCAATCAACTGTAAGGCTTCATTTTCTTCAAGCAAATTACTGGCTAACATCAAATCTCTCGTTCCTAAACGCATTAAATGGATATCAGTTGTTAATATGCCGATTGCTCTTCTTACCTGAGCCGATTGTACATATAACATCTGATTTTGTTCTCTTATCTTTATGTTTTGGTAGTAGTTAGTGAATCCAATGCTTATAACCAAAAACAAGATGATACCAAATCCTGTCAAGAGTTGTGATCCGATTTTTAAATCTTTGATTTTCATGAACAGTTGATTTTTATGTTTTTATTATTGTTGGCTCTTACAATGTAGATAATTATTAAAATTTACGGAAAATAGCAGCTTGTGGATAAATTTCTTTGAAATGATGATTGATTAAAATTTCTCTCTCAGTTTCACCGGTAACCAGATATGCATTATCACCCATTGCTCCTTTGATTTTCTCCAACATAATTTTCCTGTATTTTTCTTTGTAGTAAAACAACAAATTGACACAAAAAACAAGGTCAAAATCGCCAAAAATACTTGAAGGTGGACTGGTATAGTGATTATCGAATAAATCAAAAACGGAGAAGCAGATTTTTTCTTTCAGTTCAGGTTTGATAAAAAAAGTATTGCTTTGTTTAATAAACCATTTATCGAGCAGTTTCAAGTTGATGTTATCGAGCATGTGACGAGCATATTGACCTCTGTGAGCTTGCTCAATTTGTTCTTCGTCTTTGTCGGTTGCGAATATCAGACAATTACAATTCGTGCTATCATGACAGGATTTTACTTCTTCAACCAGCATCGCGATACTGTATGCTTCTTGTCCTGCAGCACAGGCAGCCGACCAGATTCTGAGGTCTTTTGATTTGCTGTTTTTGATTTTTGAAATCAGTTCAGGTAGCACAATAGTTTCCAGGACATTAAATGTAAGGGGATTACGAAAAAATGAACTGTAAACTATTTGTAAACTGTCGAAGTAAGTCATCCTCTCTATTTCGCTGTCTTCCAACAATTCCAGATAATCTTCGAGCGTTTTACAATTAGTTGCGTAGCACCTTCTTTTAGCAGAATTGATCAAAAAGTTTTCATCATATTGTGAGATATTTATTTCTTCGAGGCTGAGAAAAATATCATTAATATGATAAGCGTGATTATTCATCTGTAAATCATTAATTTAATATATGTCAGATGGAACTCACAAAACAAAATTTAAACATTCGCCTGTAGGTCAAATTATTTAAATTTTGTCAGGTTCGTTTCATACTTTCAAAATAGATTAATTTGGTTACACAAAGTGTTTACCATGTATTGGTTAAAGAAAAATAAACACTTGAATACAAAATTTTCCGGCTTGATTTTTCCATTTTGATAAGTTGAAAAACCAGGCTTTAAAAATATAAGTTACAAATATAGATGAAAACAATGAAAACAAGCGGGTTTTCAGAATATTTCTTTTAAAATGGCAGGTAAAAATATTTTTGCAGGAAGACTTGTCATCATTTTAAACTCATCTAAAGATTTGCTTTCGTTGCCAAGAAATGCAAATACTTTATCCCCTCGGTTGTATTTGAAAATGCGCGACATCAGTTCATCCCCGCGCATCCTGCGTGAAATCAGCACTTCCAGGAAGGTGTTGTCGTATAGGTTAAATTTTTTGTCGCAAAAAGTGCATTTGATAACCGGCGTTTGATTCTTTTTTAATTTTGCAACAATATTTGCAGTTTGTTTCTGGATAAATTGAAAAGCATATCCACTGCTGGCTTTCACACATCCTCCCGCTGTACCGATATTGATGATTCTTCGCCTGTAGTGTACAGGAAATTTCTTTTTAGTCATAGGGATAATACCGGATTCTTTACGGATGATTTCAACCTCATTTAGTCGCAGGTTTTCTTTGATATAGCGTTGCAAAGCTTCGTCGTAGGCTTCGGGTTTTAATACCGTACGGTTAATAAGCGTGTATTCAATCAGCGCTTCATGTTTACTGGTAGGGAGCATGTACATAAAAGCAGCACCACCATGTTGCTTCACGTTAAAATCCATCAGTGTACCTTTGTCCGGGTTGAAAACAGGTGCTTCATTCCGGATGGTAATACCTTTGAAATGCATGAAAAGCGAATCCTGATCAGACCGGATGTTGGGTTGAAACAAGCGGGTAGAATTGAAAACATAAGCTGATTTCAATATACCTTCGGATGTTGTCACTTCAACCTGATCACCCACAACACGAATAGAGCTTATTTTACTGTGGATAAATTGTACGTTGGTATAAGCTGCAGCAAATTGATATACGAAGTTGTAAAAATCCAATCCCCTGATCATTTTGTAGCTATAGGGTTCGATGTTAAGGTCCCCATAGAAAACTTTCGATTTGAATTCGAGCGCATTCCACTGGTGGTACACAATCTGTTCAA
>JAQWCZ010000138.1 GCA_028705705.1 Paludibacter sp. | reverse complement strand
GCTTTGGCTGTCAGATCAGATTGTGAGATTTTTATAAAAGAAGAAATCATGAATATTGTTGGAATGGAGGTTGAAGCAATGGAACCCGTAAATACACAGCAAGAAGAAACAGATGAAATAGATGAAATAGATGCCGAACAACTTACTCCTGAAGAACTTGATGTATTGTCATTGGAAGACCTGGAAGAACTACTGAATATGGCTATAAATGAAGAAAAATATGAGCTTGCTGTTAACCTGAGGGATGCAATCAGGAGGAAAAAATCCACCTGAAATTCATTCAAAAATCACTTGGCAAATCCAAATAAAAGTATTACTTTAGCGTGATTTTTTGAAAAGAAAAAAAACAAGTTCAGATGTTAAATCAAGACAAAATTATTAAGGTAAATATCGACGAAGAAATGAAGTCTTCGTACATCGACTATTCCATGTCGGTGATTGTTTCCCGTGCTTTGCCGGATGTACGTGACGGTTTTAAACCTGTTCATCGCCGGGTATTGTTCGGAATGAATGAATTGGGTAACAACTCAGACAAACCCTATAAAAAATCCGCCAGAATCGTCGGGGAAGTGATGGGTAAATACCATCCGCACGGTGACTCTTCTATATATGGTACATTGGTTCGTATGGCGCAACCCTGGTCGTTGCGTTATCCATTGGTTGACGGACAGGGTAACTTCGGTTCAGTCGATGGTGACAGTCCGGCTGCGATGCGTTATACCGAAGCCCGTTTGCAGAAACTTGCCGAAGAAATGCTGGTAGATATCAACAAAGATACAGTTGACTTTCAATTAAATTTTGATGATACATTAAAAGAACCGGTGGTGTTACCAACACGCATTCCAAATTTGTTGGTTAATGGTTCGTCGGGTATTGCAGTTGGAATGGCTACCAATATGGCGCCTCACAATCTATCGGAAGTAGTTGATGCAACAGTCGCATATATCGATGATAAGGAAATTGATATTGCCGGATTGATGAAGTTTGTTAAAGCGCCCGATTTCCCAACAGGAGGTATCATTTATGGTTACGCAGGTGTTAAGGAAGCTTATGAAACCGGACGGGGTCGTATTGTAGTACGTTCCAAAGTTGAAATTGAAGCAGAAGCATCAGGGAAAGAAAAAATTGTAATCAATGAGATTCCTTATCAGGTTAATAAAGCGGAACTGATTAAATCTATTGTTACTTTAATCGAAGAAAAGAAAATAGAGGGAATTGCACATATCAATGATGAGTCCGACCGGGAAGGAATGCGCATCGTGATTGATATAAAAAGAGATGCCAATTCTTCTGTAGTGTTAAATAAGTTGTTTAAATTCACAGCATTACAATCTTCTTTCAGTGTAAACAATATTGCCCTGGTGAAAGGAAGACCCCGTATGCTCAACCTGAAGGATTTGATCAGGCATTTTGTGGATCACCGTCATGAGGTAGTGACACGACGCACTCAATTCGAGTTGGCAGAAGCTGAAAAGCGTGCACATTTACTTGAAGGATTTATGATTATCCTGGATAACTTAGATGAAGCCATTCACATCATACGCGATTCCAAAACGCCTGATGAAGCCCGTATGCGCTTGATGGAAGCCTTTGGTTTGTCGGATGTTCAATCACGTGCTGTGGTGGAAATGCGACTGCGTCAGTTGACCGGAATGGAACAGGATAAACTGCGAGCTGAATATGAAGATGTGATGGCGCTTATTGCTAAATTGAAAGAAATACTTGAAAAAGTGGAACTTCGCATGGCCATCATCAAAGATGAATTGCTCGAAGTAAAAGCTAAATTTGGAGATATTCGTCGTACCGAAATTGTATATGCATCAGAAGATTTCAATCCGGAAGATTTTTATGCTGATGATGAAATGATCATCACCATTTCCAGGTTCGGTTATATTAAACGAACTGCTCTGGCTGAGTTCCGCGCTCAGGGAAGGGGAGGAGTCGGTTCCAAAGGAAGCGATTCCCGTGATGAGGACTTCATAGAATACATTTATCCGGCTTCCATGCACAACACCATGATGTTCTTTACACAAAAAGGGAAATGTTACTGGCTAAAAGTATATGAAATTCCTGAAGGAAGCAAAAACTCTAAAGGAAGAGCTATTCAAAACATGCTTAATATTGAACCGGATGACAAGGTAAATGCATTCATAAGGGTCAAAGGGAGTCTGGATGACAAAGAATACATCAATACACGCAATATTATTTTTTGCACTAAAAATGGTATCGTGAAGAAAACCTCGTTGGAAGCCTATTCCCGACCTCGTGCGAATGGTGTGATTGCCATCAACATTAGGGAAGATGATAAAGTAATTCAGGTACGTCTGACCGATGGAGATTCCGAAATTGTAATGGCAAATCGCAATGGACGGGCAATCCGTTTCAATGAATCCAAGGTGCGTGTCATGGGCAGGACTGCTACCGGTGTAATTGGTATGCAGTTAGACGATGACGGACAGGATGAGGTAGTTGGTATGGTTTGTGTTAAGAAGGACTCAGGTGAAACTATCATGGTTGTATCACAACAAGGTTATGGCAAGCGCTCTTTACTTGATGATGAAAATGGAGAACCGATTTACCGGATTACAAACCGGGGTGGAAAAGGTGTAAAAACCATCAACATCACGGAGAAAACTGGAAAATTAGTTGCTATCAAAAGTGTAAAAGATGAAAATGACCTGATGATCATCAACGTCTCGGGAATTGTCATCAGACTGCATGTGTCTGACATCCGCGTGATGGGTAGGGCAACGCAAGGAGTCAGACTTATTAATCTGGAAAAAAGAAATGATGAAATTGCTTCCGTATGTAAAGTATTAGCTGAAACGGAAGATGAAGATGATGTTAAGAATCAAATTGAAATCGAAGAAGAAAATAACAATCAAACTGAACAAGAAACGGATGAAACTCAAACAGAGGAGTAATCGAATGTATTCGTGAGACTAAAATAAAGAACAAACAATTTATTAAATTAGACAATTATGAAAAAAGTAATTTTTTCACTTTTATTACTTTTAAGTGTAACAGCAGTATTTGCTCAAAAAAAGAATGTATCCAAAGCAAGGAATTTGGCCTTAATGGAAACACCTGATTTTAAAGGCGCCCGTGAAGCTATTTTACCCGCATTGGAAGATCCCTCCACCAGTGGAGACCCAAAAACCTGGCATGTTGCCGGACTTATTGGATATAAGGAGAACGAAAACTATTTTAAAGATTTGGCTTTGGGTAAACAAGTTGACTTCGTGAAAAAAGGCGAAGCTGTCATGGAATCGCTTAATTATTTCCTTAAAGCGTATGATTTGGATCAAAATCAGGTGAATAAAAAAGGGAATAAAGTTAAACCAAAATTTGAGTCAGATATCAAAGCTAAAATCAAAGAATACTTTGAAGAAAAACATAATCTGTTTTATTATGCAGCAACCTTGTATGATGAGAAAAAAGATTATACAGGAGCCATGAAAGCTTTTGAAACCTACCTGGAGATCGCAAATTTACCATTCATGAAAGATGTGGTAAAAATTGATTCTACTTATATTCAGGTGAAGTATTTCAATGCACTTGCAGCCAGAAATGCCGACATGTGGGAAAAAGCCGCAAAAATTCATGAAGATATAAAAAATGAAGGTTATGAAACCGGTAATGTCTATAAGTTACTTTATGAAGAATATGTTCATTTAAAGGATACTGCAAATTTCATCAAGACATTGGATGAAGGATTTAATAAGATGCCTGAAGATCCCTGGTTTATTCAGAACCTGATCAATTACTATCTAACCAATAATTTGATAAATGAATCGAAAATTTATATTGATAAAGCAATTCAGGTATCTCCGAATGAAGCTGTATATTATTATATTAAAGCAAAAATTTATGAAACAGAATTAAATTTTATTGACGCACGTAAATATTATGATAAAACGCTTGAATTAGATCCCAAATATGCCGATGCTTATGCCGGTATTGGCGTGTTGATTATAGACGAAGGTCAGAAAATACTGGATGACGCTGCTTATAAATCAGACAGGGAATTTAATTTAGCAAAAAATAAATCTAATGAGGTTTTCAAATCTGCTATTGAATACTTTAAAAAGGCGGCTGAAATCAATCCGGATGAGCAACTTTATAAACGAAATCTGAGGATGTTATACTACAGATTGGGTATGAGTAAAGAATTAGAAGCCATTGAGAAAGAGCTTGGCTACTAAGCGGAATAATACAAGCAAAATACATAAAAATGTCAAAAAAACTACAGGAATTCGTTCTTGTAGTTTTTTTATGCTTTAACTTGATTATTAACTTTATTGTCACTCAGAACTTCAGTGCGTAACAGAAGCAAATGTTCTCCTGATCCCTTTTTTGTAATGCACTGCCGGATACCCGAAAATAACAAATAATCCTTCCCTGCTGGGATATTGAATGCCATGTTTTTCCCTGAATATTTTAGCTTTTTTCCCATTTTGAATAAGCGGGTGAATCCCGCCTAACATGCAGGTCCCCAATCCCAGGGACTCTCCCGCGTACATGGCTGCTGTCGCTGCAACAATCGGGTCAGCCGGGTCGGTATAAGGTGAGCCGTAGAAATAAAGCGCTAAAGGAGCGTCGTAGTTTACCAAGTTGATACCAACCTGCATGTTTTTGATGTACACATCAAACAGAGGTTTAACAAAACCTTTGAACATTTCATCATTGGCTTTACCCCAGAAAGGTTTCATGAGCGTTAAAAACCAACCGGATACAAACCACTTCATCTCGTTTAGATAGTTGCAAAAATCAGCAGCAAACTGCCTGTTTTTTGCTTTGCTGTCAAGTATCAGAATGTTCACATCAGATGGAGGAAGACCCATGGGGGCTGTAGAGGCAGCACCGAGAATCTTTTCTACTATTTCGGGTGAAACTTCTTGCTCCTGAAACTCGCGTGCACTTCTTCTTCGCCTGAACAAGGCAACTAATTGTTCATAATCTGCCATCTCCTTTTTGGAGGGCAACTCAAACAAATCGGCTTTGGATATTTCCCTTCCGGTTATTTCAATAGCATCTGCGGGACAAATAGCCATACAATGTCCGCAACCTATACAACCAAATACAGGGGTATTGCTGATGCTGGCCTTGTCGTTTTCCAGGCAAAAGTTGAAATCTTTGCAAACCAGGATGCATTTTCCACAGCCGGTACACCTTTCGGTGTCGATTGAAATCGTTGCATTTTCTTTTGTTCTTGTTGTTGGAATTGCCATGATTTTCTAATTTATCTTATCATTATTAAGTGCCATTTTAAACACTTGCAAAACTCTTTCTCTCGCGAATTGATGTTCAACCACCGGCTCCGGATAATCTTTTTCGTGTATATTCTCAACCCATTTGTTTATGTAAATATGTTTGGGGTCAAACTTTTTTGTTTGTTCGGCAGGATTGAATATTCTGAAATAGGGAGCAGCATCGCAGCCACAGCCGGCCGACGATCGCCAGTTTCCGTTGTTCGATGATAGCTCATAGTCCAGCAGTTTCTCCGCAAAATAGGCTTCACCCCAACGCCAGTCAATCAACAAATGCTTTGTCAGGAAATTTGCGACAATCATCCGCACCTTGTTGTGCATGTAGCCGGTTGCGTTTAACTCCCTCATTCCGGCATCAACAAAGCCAATTGCTGTAAGTGCAGGGAAATGAAATGGATTGGTTTTATAAAGATGCATCAGGTAATCTTGACTTGGGAATGATTTCACCGTTTCTTCAGTAAGTTGCTGTTTCCACCTTATTGAGTAAG
>JAQWCZ010000137.1 GCA_028705705.1 Paludibacter sp. | reverse complement strand
TGCTAAAGCATCCATCAATGCGTTCAGGTGATTAGGTGCAAATATTACCGGTTCGTTCTCCGGTATGTTTTCCAGTCCCTCAACGATGATTTTATCATAATATTGTCTGAATGACCAAACCACGTATGACTTTCCAATGAGATAGGGTAGGGTATTCTCGAATATTTTTGACATATAATTATGATTTCTGAGTAATTAGTGTAATTAAGATGCTTTGACAGGTTTTCGACTCCAATAGGCTGAAATACCCAGACCGGAGATAATGTGCCAGATACCCCACCAGGCCGTGATAAATAACATACCGCCCAGTTGAAGTTCCGGAGGGAATATCTTGGGATTGAAAAGCAGAACCAAACCCAGTCCTGAATTCTGAATACCGGTTTCAATGGTCAATGTTCGTTTATCGGCATCCGGTAATTTGAATATCCTGGCTATACTGTATCCGGTTCCCAATGCCAGTGCATTATGTACCAGGACAATAAAAAACACAAAAAGAATATATTTCAAAAACAGGTTGAAGTTATTAGAAAAAGCAAGTACTACCATAGCCAAAAAAAATACGATAGACAAGTATTGAATTGGTTTCTTTATCTTTTGCGTTGCTTTTGGGAGGAAATGGGCAAATAATATTCCCAGAACCAGTGGTATTCCTAACAGAATAAATACAGTTTCAAACATCTGCCACTTGTCAATTTCCAACGGTTGGAGCATGTGCGTTGCATGTCGGTTGATATAACGGACATACAATCCTCCCCACAAGGCAAAGTTGCCGGGAGTGGTTATAACCGACAACATGGTGGTGGAGGCGGTAAGTCCGACCGACAATTCGGTGTTTGCTTTTGATAATGATGACATGAAATTGGAAATATTACCTCCAGGACAAGCAGCCACTAAAATCATTCCCATTGCCACTGTTGGTGTGATGAGATCGCTGAAGGTGATAACGAGGATAAAGGTTATCAGCGGTAATGCTATTATTTGGGAGATTAACCCCAATATTGCAGATTTGGGTTTTTTAATCAAGCTTGCAAATTGTTGTGGTTTGATCCCGAGTGCAACACCAAACATGACAAAACTAAGGATAATGTTGATGATATGCATACCTGCCGCATTGAAATTAATTCTGACAGGGTCCAGTTCTAACAATGATTCATACATAATATCTGTATTTTGTAAAGGAAGTAATAAGATGCTGATCCATATTTGCATGACAAAGATAAATTTTTTATTATAAAATGTGTAATTTTGATGCGAATTAAATTTTGTGACATGATAGAAACATATTTGACTATTCAGAGGCAATCAAATGGTATTTATAAGGAAAAAGGGAGTAAATTTTTATCTTTTGCTTTACCTGTGAGGCATATTGATGAGATTAAAAAACACCTTGCCGCATTTAAAAAAGAATATTATGACGCCAGACATATTTGCTATGCCTACATGTTAGGCGCTGAACGGGAAGAATACCGGGCGAATGATGATGGAGAACCCTCAGGTACAGCAGGCAAACCCATTCTTGGTCAAATTAATTTCCGCGGAATAACCAACGTGCTGGTTGTTGTGGTGCGTTATTTCGGTGGAATATTGTTGGGAACCGGAGGTTTGATAACCGCTTATAAGGAAGCGGCTTCGAATGCACTGGAACAGGCTGAGATTATTGAGTTAACAGTTGATTGTATCATGGATGTTTTTTTTGAATATCCTGTTATGGATGTGGTTATGAATGCGATAAAACAACATCAGGCGCAAATTAAAATACAGGATTTTAACGAAGGTTGCTTTATCCGGCTTATCGTTCCGATAGCAAATAAAACAGTCTTGTTTGATAAACTTGAAAAAGTTGCCAGTCAGGTCATTATTTCCTGAAAAATCTATTTTATTTATGATAGAAATTTAATATCTTTGTACGCAAGTATGAAACAATTTAATTCAACATATCATCAGGATTTATATGTTTTAAATCAAGATAGATGCAAGTGTGGTATTATCGGTAAACCAATATAAATCAATTGCGATTTGTGTTGGTTTTTTTGTTTCTGAATTTATTGTCATTTTAAATCAACTTCCTATGAATAACAGCTTGGTTTCCATAACTGATTACAGTAAAGAGGAGATTCTTTCTATCCTCGACTCGGCAAAAGATTTTGAAGCGAATCCAAACAGAAAATCCTTTGACGGAAAAGTGGTTGCTACTTTGTTTTTTGAACCGTCCACCCGTACACGCTTGAGTTTCGAAACGGCGGTAATCCGTTTGGGTGGAAAAGTAATTGGTTTTTCGGATGCTGCAACTTCAAGTGCTTCGAAAGGAGAAACACTAAATGATACAATTCACATGGTGAGTTGTTATGCTGATGCGATCGTCATGCGACATCCGTTGGAGGGAGCTGCCAGATATGCTTCGGAAGTATCTCCGGTACCCATTATCAACGCCGGGGACGGAGCCAACCAGCATCCATCTCAGACTTTGCTGGATTTATATTCTATACTGAAAACACAAGGTACGCTTGAAAACCTGAACATTTGCATGGTTGGGGATCTGAAATATGGCAGAACAGTTCATTCGTTAATTCAGGCCATGTCGCATTTCAATCCAACTTTTAAATTTATTGCGCCGGATGAATTGAAAATTCCTGAAGAATACAGAATCTTTTGTCGTAAGAATAATATTAAATACGCTGAATCGGACGAACTAATTGATAATTTCAATGATGCTGATATTTTGTATATGACCCGGGTTCAAAAGGAAAGATTTCAGGATTTGATGGAATATGAACGGGTGAAGAATGTATATACCCTGCAAAATGAAATGTTGGAACATACCAAATCGAATCTGAGAATTCTGCATCCGCTTCCCCGTGTCAACGAAATTAGTATGGATGTGGATAAAAATGAAAAAGCCTATTATTTTAAACAGGCGCAAAATGGGTTATATGTGAGACAAGCGATATTATCGAAAGTACTTTTATAGTATCATTGTCACCAGTCACCAGACAACGGTCGTCAGACCGAAGACTGGTGACCGGAGACCGGAGACAAAAATATTGTATATGGAAAAAGAATTAAAGGTAGCAGCATTGCGAAACGGAACCGTGATTGATCACATTCCGGCTGATAAATTATTTCAGGTAGTTTCAATTTTGCGGTTGAAGTATTACGATCATCCGCTGACCATTGGAAATAATTTCGACAGTAAAAAAATGGGTGTGAAAGGAATCATCAAAATTTCAGACCGGTTTTTAGCTGAAGATGAAACGAGCAAAATAGCCTTGATTGCCCCCAATGCAAAAATTAATATTATCAAAGAATATAAGGTCGTTGAAAAACGTGATTTGGTGTTGGGTGATGAAATCAATGATGTGATGCATTGTGTAAATCCGGTTTGCATTACCAATCATCAGCCCGTGCCCACCCGGTTTTATGTGATTCAGGAGGGTGATAAAGTACGTCTCAAATGCAGGTATTGCGAAAGAGAAATTGCTCAGGATGAAATTAAACTAAAAAAGAAATAGTGCAGATGAACGAAAAATCTCATGTCTCATGGAAACCGGGTACCCTAATTTATCCTCTTCCGGCCGCGCTGATTTCTTGTGGTAAAACTCCGAATGAATTTAATGTGTTGACCATCAGTTGGCTGGGGACGCTCTGTTCCAATCCCCCGATGTGTTATATTTCGGTTCGCCGTGAACGCAAATCGCATGAAATTATCAAAGCTAACAGAGAGTTTGTGATTAACCTGACAAATGAAGCATTGGCTTATGCAGCCGATTGGTGTGGTGTCAGGAGTGGAAGGGATTATAATAAATTCAAAGAAATGAAACTCACGCCCGTCATGGCTGAAAAGGTAAATGCGCCCATTATTAAGGAAGCTCCTTTGTGCATCGAATGTCGGGTGAAAGAAATTGTTACGCTGGGGACACACGATATGTTTATCTCTGAAGTTATCAATATTCAGGCGGATAAACAATACATTGATTCTGAAACCGACACTTTCAATATGGCAAAAGCCAAATTAATTGCTTATTCTCACGGTCATTATTATAAACTGGGAGAAGAGATTGGTAAATTCGGGTGGACGGTGAAGAAGAAATAGTGAATAACGAATAGCGAATAGCGGAAAACGTAAGGGCGTAATGCTTACGCCCCCTAACTAAATATATTAAATACAAATTATACATAAATGAAAAGAGACAATTTAATTTTTGACATCATCGACCGGGAGAAACAACGTCAGATGAAAGGTATTGAACTGATTGCATCGGAAAACTTTGTGAGCGACCAGGTGATGGAAGCTATGGGTTCGGTGTTGACCAACAAATATGCTGAAGGATATCCCGGGAAAAGATATTATGGAGGATGCGAGGTAGTGGACGAATCGGAACAGATTGCCATTGATCGTATCAAAGAGGTTTTTGGTGCCGAATGGGCAAACGTGCAGCCTCACTCAGGTGCCCAGGCCAATGCGGCTGTTTTTCTGGCATGCTTGAATCCTGGTGATAAGTTTCTCGGTCTGAATCTGGCTCATGGCGGACATTTATCGCATGGTTCTTTGGTAAATAGTTCGGGTATCTTGTACCGTCCCAGTGAATACAATGTAAAACAGGAAACCGGACGGGTGGATTATGACCAAATGGAAGAAGTGGCATTGCGTGAACAACCTAAACTGATTGTTGGGGGGGGGTCTGCTTATTCCCGTGAGTGGGATTACAAACGCATGCGCGAAATCGCGGATAAAGTTGGCGCTATCCTGATGATTGATATGGCGCATCCTGCTGGTTTGATTGCTGCGGGGTTACTTGAGAATCCGGTGAAATTTGCGCACATCGTGACTTCTACCACACACAAAACTTTGCGTGGGCCACGTGGTGGTATCATCCTGATGGGTAAGGATTTCCCAAATCCATGGGGTAAAACGACTCCTAAAGGTGAAGTGAAGATGATGTCGGCTTTGCTTGATTCTGCTGTATTTCCTGGTATTCAGGGCGGACCGCTGGAACATATTATCGCTGCTAAGGCAGTTGCTTTCGGCGAATGTCTGCAACCGGAATATAAAGAGTATCAGATTCAGGTTCAAAAGAATGCAAAAGTGTTGGCTGAATCTTTGATTGCACGTGGTTTTACAATTATCTCCGGTGGAACAGATAACCATTCGATGCTGGTTGACTTGCGTTCCAAATATCCTGACTTGACCGGAAAAGTAGCTGAAAAGGCGCTGGTTGAAGCGGATATTACCTGCAATAAAAACATGGTTCCTTTCGATAGTCGCTCGGCATTCCAAACTTCAGGTATCCGTTTGGGTACTCCGGCGATTACAACTCGTGGTGCCAAAGAGGATCTGATGGTCGAGATTGCTGAATTAATCGAAACGGTATTGTCGAATGTGGATAACGAGGAGGTGATTGCTTTTGTTCGTCAAAGGGTGAATGCCACCATGGCGAAGTATCCGTTGTTCGCTTATTAATATTGTACGCATCATTCAGCATCTCGCGTCGAAATCGCTTCGCGATTAAGGTCGCTCGATTGCTGAATGATGCTATATTATGCAATTGAACAACAAAATTAGGATTGAATGCTCGAACAAATTTTTGAACTTTCCGAACATACGGATACCCTCGTTTTTTTCGGGGTGAACAATGTAAATCTGCATTTACTGAAGAACCTGTTTCCTCATGTGAGGATGGTGGGTAGAGGTCGTACGGTTAAAATTGAAGGAGAGGAAGAAAAAGTCAATACCTTACTTAATTATCTTCAAAAGATTGAGAAATACTG
>JAQWCZ010000003.1 GCA_028705705.1 Paludibacter sp. | reverse complement strand
GGCAAATAGGTATGTGCATCCGTTTTAGTAAAATTGACCGAAGTGGAGTTTAGAATATTTGGAATCGTTCTGATAATATAGGTATATTTTTTTTCCCACACCAAAGCCGGATCATTATCATTGTACGACACAACATTCATTCCTAAACCGTTGGGCGTAACCAGAGTATATATTGAGCTTGATCCATCATTTACTTTACGATAGATATACACTTTGGAGTTCGCATCAATTTGTGACGGATTTACATAACTCCAGTTTAAAGAAGTCGTTTTGGTACAGGGGTCGAAGCTACAGGTACCTAATACCGGATTTGGGAAACCAGCTACATTAACCGGATTCATGTTTTTAGTGTAGGTTTTTGTACCATTACCAGTCCCAATTGTTAAAACAAGACGCGGGTAAATAGTGTTCACTTTATTTAGCGCGCCTAATGCCAGATTTACCGATCCTGCGGCTCATGTTGCCGTAGGGGTGGTATACAATTTAGTTGAGTAGGTATTATCGTTGTATAATTCCAGTACAGTACTTCCAAGTGATGCATCATAACTGTCCCATTTAAAATTAAACCATTTGCCATCGCCTGAGCCGTCAATTGTTTTCAGTACCGGATTTGACAACTGAGCCGGATTATAAACAGGTAAGGCAATACTTAAATTATAATCAGTACCGGAACTCCATTTGCTACAACACCACCAGTCCAACTCCCATTTCCAATCACACTTAAATTTAACTGTTTTGCCACCCAGATTTGAGGGATAGAACCATCGAAAATTCAAATATCTTAAATCAGTATTTGAACCGTTTACATGTCCTAAATAAGTAACAACACCCGTATTCACACTATTACCAAAAGTTGTCTTTGAGAAAGGATTGCTGTTATTTGAGTCAAAATTTGCCATTCCGTAGGACATAAATTCCACATACCCGCCCTGAGCATCCTGATAGGACATTGTGATTGTATTCATTCTGTCGGAATAGGGTGTTGAGGTATGAGAAAAGATTCTAAAATCAACATAATTGTACTTTTCGACATTGCCCGAAGGTAAAGTAACATTTAACTGATCCCTGTTCGTAGGGTTGAAATACGAATCGGCACCCGCTTGCACTTGCATCGAAAAAATCAGGAATAACAATAAAAATAAATTGCTCAACCTAAACGGCATTAATAAACTGGATTTTGTTTTCATGGGATTTTATTTTTTGAAATTCTGTTTTTATATACCAAACCGATATTTTAAATGAATTATAATACAAAACACATTAATCTGCATTTTTTGTTATTTTTGCGTATACTCAGCTTACAGGAGCTATGTGTGTGTTCACAAAATTAGGATAAAACGACTTAAGCCATGTGTCATATTTACAATATTTTTAATTCATATTTACAATTTTTATTGTTTTCTTAACAAAAAGCAGGTCGATGTGAGGTGTTGTTCATCGGAGTTTGATCAAAACTTAATTTTTAAAACTTGTGTGATATTACCCCGAATTTTGTAGATCTGCAGATTGAATTCCTTTTGTGCAAAATTGCTTAAGGCTGTGTATTTCGGTATATAATATGTTACACCGGTTGTTATATTCCTTATTTTCATTTTGTTAATCAATTCAGGTAATGCATAATTTTTATATTGTGCTCCTTATACCGGTATTTGTCCTTTTGGGGAACCCTTTTTGGCTTACCTTGGCAGTATTGTGCTTCCAATTTATTATATCTATTTCAGGTTGCTTACGGTCGACGAAAAATTTACTCTCTGCCAGCATTCAAAATATCTTATTGTTTATTGTGCCTGTTTTGATAGCACGGTATATACGGTTGGCATTTTTCTTACACCATTTGAACAGTACTATTTCACCTGTTGAACATTGTTATTATTCTGTTACTCGCACAAACAAAAACCCCTCTCAATCAATCGATTAAGAGGGGTTTTTCGTACCCGAAGCGGGACTTGAACCCGCACAGCCGTGAGGCCAAAGGATTTTAAGTCCTTCGTGTCTACCATTCCACCATCCGGGCAGGAATGACTCCTGTGACTCATAAGAGCTGAGCGAAAAACGGGACTCGAACCCGCGACCCTAACCTTGGCAAGGTTATGCTCTACCAACTGAGCTATTTTCGCATTAATGCAACTGAGCTAATTTCGCAAAATTTAATTTTTTACCACATTAGTAACATTAGTCACATAAGTAGTTTTGCTGCAACAGTTATTCACTATTCGTTTTCCGTTCTCTGTTTTGCGCCAAACCAATAACAGACCTTTGTCAAAGCGGCTGCAAATATAATAAGTTTTTTTTACTCTGCGAAATGTCTGTGTAAAAAAACAAGATAATTTACGGACTTCAGAAATTGTGATTTGGTTTAGCAATAATTTTCATGAATGGTCGTTAATGGTATAAACAACTTGTATTTTCCTATTTTTTCAACCAATTATCACTGTCCATAATCAATCATTTCTTGTCAATGAATAAATAAATACACGAAAAGATTAACACAATTTCTAACATTTATTTAATTCTGACATGAACATTAAAAATGCATTATCCTTTTGTCTTGCGTTGCTGGGGCTTCCTTTCATTAACGCACAGGAATCAATGATTGATTCTGATAATCCGAATCGCAAAGTTTCGGGAACACTTCACTCCTACACGACAAATTCAGTTTTATCACAGGGCACATTTCACAAAATAAGAATTGCTGAAAGCGGAGTTTACAAACTCACTTACGAAGATTTAACTTCGATGAAACTAAACCCGGAGCATGTTCGTATTTTTGGTTATGGCGGCGCGATGCTGGAGCAGGATTTCTCTTTACTTTTCACAGATGATTTACCGGAAACTCCCGTTTGGATGGAAAAAGGGAATGATGGCATCTTTAATGCCGGTGATTATATTTTATTTTACGCACAGGGAACTACCCGCTGGCAGTACAATAAAAACAAATCGATGTTCACGCACACAAACAATATTTATGCTGATGCCGGGTATTACTTTATAACATCTGATGCCGGACCCGGAAAGAAGATACAGGGGAAACCCATCACATTACCATCAAACCCTACCATCAATCCGGTCAGTGAATTCACCGACTATCAGGTACACGAAAGAGATCTTATCAACTTAGTGAATGCCGGCAAGGAATTTTATGGTGAGACTTTTAATAGCGGAGCTAACCATAAATTTACATTCAGTTTCCCAAATCCAGTATTAAGTGAAAATAGCATGACGGCAAATCTGGATGTTGCAGCCACTTCCCTTTCAGCATCAACATTTATTCTCAACTTAAACAGCACCCAATATAAATCTTTACCAGTTGCCGTGCATAACTCTTACGATCCTTACGAGAGGGCAAAAAGAAACGCGGGTATTTTCAATTTCACCCCGCAGAACGACCTGTTCGAGTTTAATCTAACCTACTCCATGCCTACTCCAACCTCAAAAGGATATCTGAATTACTTAGAGGTCAATGCCCGTCGCCAATTGATTATGAACGGACCGGCAATGCAATTTCAAAATATTGATTACTTAGGACAAAACACATTCAATCAGTATCTGTTGACCAACAACAATCCGAACGTACAGATATGGGACATCACCGATCAACACAACATATACAGCATCATAACCGGGAACGAAGATGGAAAAATGAGTTTCATAGATTCCGGAAATGACATCAGGCACTACCTGGCAATCGACCCTACAGATGCCTCAGCCTTCCCAAAACCAGAAATTAAGGAAACGATACCCAATCAAAATATCCATGCCATTGAACAAGCAGACATGGTTATTATCACCCATCCTAACTTCCTGACACAGGCCGAAACGCTGGCACAGGCACATCGCCAAAAGGATAATATGACGGTTACAGTCGTGACAACCGAACAGGTTTACAATGAATTTTCATCAGGCACACCGGATGCAACAGCTTATCGCCGGATTATGAAAATGTTCTATGACCGCGCCATTGCCTCGGGCAATACCATCTATCCACCTAAATATTTATTACTCTTCGGAAAAGGGAGTTTCGACAATAGAAATATACTAACTGATTCAGGTGACAATCTGGTACTTACTTATCAAGCCGAAAATTCATTAATTGAAACGCTCGCCTATACCACAGACGACTATTTCACCTTTCTGGAAGACAATGAAGGACTGCAAGCACATTATCACTCCATGGATATTGCCGTAGGAAGATTCCCCGTTACAACCGTTCAGCAGGCTACCGATGTGGTAAACAAAACCATCAACTACATGAACAACAGCAACAAAGGAAGATGGAAAAACGAACTTTATTTTGTGGGAGATGATGGTGACTATAACGTCCACATGACAATGGCCGACAGCCTTGCATCATACATGAGCAACAATTACAAATCTTATCATACCAACAAAATCCACCTGGATGCATTTAAAAAAGACAGTCTTGAAATCGGGGGCAGGTATCCATCAGTCAAAGACAGTCTGCTTATTGCCTTAAAGAATGGGCTGTTTCTTATTAATTATACGGGAAAGGGAGGTAGAGATTTTTTGGCAAATGAGCAAATCCTTACAAATAACGATATTAACACCCTAACAAACCAACACTTACCAATCTGGATAGGAGCAACAGCAGATTTTGTTAAATTTGATTCGAGGTTTGTTTCCGCGGGAGAAAGCGTACTCCTAAACCCTAATGGAGGTGGGATAGGTGTGTTTTCAGCCGCACGACTCACCTATGCTTCACAAAATTTCAACTTAAACAATTACCTGATTCAGCATTTATTTGCCAAAGAAAACGGACAACATGTACGGGTCGGCGATGCCATCAGAAAAGCCAAAAACATGACGGGACAGGAGATTAACAAATTATCCTTTGTCTATTTGGGCGACCCTGCCATAAAACTGAACTATGCTGACAATTATCAAATCATCACAAGCAGAATCAATGATAACGAGAGTTTTGGAAGCGACTCTTTAAAAGCGAACACAACAAATACGATTGAAGGCTACATTGCGGATGAGAATTCCAACAAAATAACTGATTTTAACGGAATAGTATCTATTAGCTTATACGGTAAAGCGCAAAATATCACTACCTTGAGAAACAGCAATTTCCAGAATGAAAAGGCTTTCGTGTACAACGACCGTCCCATTGTTTTACACGCCGAATCCATCCCTGTTGTAAACGGAGATTTCTCGTACACCCTCCAACTACCAAAAGACATTCATGAAGAATATGGATATGGCAGGATTAACTTCTATGCGCGTGATAACGCAAATGGCTACGAGGCACAAGGTTACTTTGAAGAATTTATGATTGGCGGGATTGACAATACCTCCGCAGTTATTACTCCCGATGCCGATAACCCTTCATTAGAAATCACCGTGACAAACTATCCCAACCCAGCAAAGGAACAAACATGCTTTGTCATTAACCTGGATGATGAGATTGTGAGTTGCACAATCAATATTTTTGATTTATCGGGAAGAGATATTTGCTCCGTTTCGGCTTCAGGACAAAATAGAATAACATGGGATTTAACAACAAACGGGGGACAAAAAGTTATTCCCGGCATTTATTTTTACCGCGCCAGGATAAAAACAACTGACAAAGAAATCGACACAAAAGCAAACAGAATCATCATCACCGACTAGTATATTGCTTTACTATATAGGTATAAAATCAGATTCCTCGCCTTGCTATCAACCGACGACGGGCGATCTCAATAGATGAATATCTGTCATCCTGAATGGAGCGAAACGAAATGAAGGATCTCATATTTTCTACTACTGATTCAATATTTAAACAAAAGAGAGCGGAAAATTAAATCTTTCCGCTCTCTTTTTCAATTTCTTCTTTTCGTTATGCCAGGCTAACGAACAGCTCCTTTTCAACTTCGTTGAAGTTCACTTTCCCTTCGCGTGCCAACCAACCAAGTGCCAGGTTCAGGTCTTTCTCAGTAAGTTTGGTCGCTTTTTTCACGGCTTTTACTTCCATTTCACCGTTTTGTAATGCCTGCCATACCAGACCAGCATTGTTACCGATTTCTTCTCTTTTCATACGTTAATAATGTTGTTTTTGTTATCTTATGTAACTCGCATGTCAGATTTTCATCCATGTTTAGTAAACCTCTGCGTTCATGCTCGTTTCATAATTTAATTCATTTAACCAGGAATGTAATTTCCTCATTTTCGGCACAAAGATAATAAAATATGTTATACAACACAAATTTTAATTTATGTATGAATATATCATATATTATATGTTATTAAGCATACATTTCGTCGATTTGTACTTTATAACGCTGCAATATCACTGCTCTTTTTAGTTTGAGGGTATTGGTCAGTTCTCCTCCCTGAATACTGAAAGGTTTTGTGATTAAGGCAAACTTTTTAATCATCTCGTAATTAGCCATACCCGTCTGCAACCGTTGAATGCGTTGTTCCATGTATTTATAGATTTCAGGATGAACAAGCAAATCGGCAATTTCATTGTAATGAATGTTGTTTTTCTCAGCGTAGCGTTCTAAATCAGGTATCGAAGGTGCAATGATAGCTGTTACAAAGGGTTTCTCATCTCCTATTACAGCTACCTGCTCTATATATTTATCCAGAATAAGCCTTGTTTCAATTTCCTGAGGTGCAATATATTTCCCATAAGATGTCTTAAATAAGTCTTTGATGCGGTCGGTCAGGATAATGCTGTCGCCCCTGATGTAACCGGCATCTCCGGTTTTAAAGAATCCATCTTCTGTAAATGCTGCCGCTGTGGCATCCGGATTTTTAAAATATCCCGGAAAAACAGTCTTTCCTTTCACCATAATTTCATTATCCGGACCAATTTTCACTTCCAGATCAGGAATAATTTTCCCAACGGTCCCGAACTCGTAACCAGTATGATCGAAAAAACTAACAGAGGCTGTGGTTTCAGTCAGACCGTAACCATACACGATCGGAATACCCATGCTGCGGAGGAAAATATTAATATCATCAGATAACTTTGCTCCTGCAACCGGAAAAAGTACTGCTTGTTCTATTCCGATGGTTTTCTTTACCTTGGAATAAATCAATTTGTCAGCAATAAGATATTTTATCTTTAAAGTCGCCGGAGGTACTTTGCCCAGCCTGAGATATTCAATATTGTATTTCTTCCCGGTTGCCAGTGCCCAGGTTACAATTCCTTGTTTGAAAGGAGTCATTTTAGAGATGCTATCCTGTACCGCAGCATAGACCTTTTCCCAAAATCGTGGAACAGCACACATCATGGTTGGTCGTACCTGTTTGATCGCATCTGTAATTTCAATAGGACGCAAATTGATGTAAATCTCAACTCCTCTTGCAATACATAGATAACACCACATCCGCTCAAAGACATGTGAAAGGGGTAAAAATGCGATGGATGTTTGTTGGTCTGTAATCTCCGGAATACGAACCGTATGTACCCGTACCGCTTCATTCAGACAGGAATGCGGCATCATCACACCTTTGGGATTTCCCGTTGTGCCAGAAGTATAAAGAATGCAGGCTAAATCGGTATCTACCGCTTCCTGCATCCGGTTCTGCACTTCAAAATGCCGGTTTGAAGCATCGCCTTGTTGAAGAAACAACTCAAAATACATGGAACTTTCGCCTTTTAGAACCACTTCCCTATCAAATACAATTATTTTCTTCAGGAAATGGTTATGTTCCATTACTGTAAGCGCAATATCATATTGCACCTGATCTCCAACAAAAAGAAAAGCAATTTCAGAGTCGTTGATGATGAATTCAATTTGAGGAGCGGTAGAAGTCGCATACATTGGAACAACAACGGCCCTATTGGAAAAAAGCGCATAATCAACAATCAGATTCTCAGCCATGTTATTGGAAAACTGTCCAACGCGGTCACCTTCATTTACTCCCAATTCTAACAATGCTTTTGATACAGCCATCACTTGTTCTGCAAATGATTTCCAACTGACATGGCTCCAGTCATCCTTCAGATTTTTCTTGTGATTTAAGGCTGTTCTATCACCATATTTTTTGGCTTGTGCATGTATTAAGGTTGCAAAATGTAAAGTTTCCATCTGATTGTGTATTATGGTATTTATCTGACAAAGATAAAAAAAATATGGAAAAACTATTACAGAAACTTGTATTACATGATAGCAGCTTCTTTGTCGTTAATAAATCCCGGGTTTTCTTGTAATATACAATAAGCTTTGTATGAGGCGTTTTGCTGCGACTCTTTTTTGCTTGCTCCACTTGCTTCGCAGATATTTTTCCCATCAATAATCAGGCTTGTATGAAAAACATGAGCATTTGCAGACAACACTTCTTCTTCCAACAAAACAAATTCATATTTAAAGTGATATTTCTGACAATATTCAATAATTTTTGACTTATAGTTTTTTTCATCCACGACGACTTTATCAAGATCGATAAAGGTTTTGAAAAGACGTTTTTCCACAAATCGCTTACACTGTTTATATCCCTGGTCGAGGTAAATAGCGCCTATCAGCGCTTCGAAAGCATTTCCATAAATGTTGCTGTTCAAGCTATTAGCAATATGACGAGATTTCACGACCATTCTATCAAGGCCCATTTCTAACGCCAACTGGTTTAAAAAATCGCGTTTAACCAATTTAGAACGTGTATTCGTCAAGAAACCTTCCCGTTGACGATCGTAACGGGTAAATAAAATATCGGTTACCACCGAATTCAGCACGGCATCACCTAAGAACTCAAGCCTTTCATTGCTCAAAAAATGTCCGCTAGCCGAAGAGCGGGTCAACGAGCGGTGACGAAGCGCTAATTGGTAATAATCGATCTTATCCGGATAAAACCCCAGTATGTGGTAGAATTGCAAATAAGGCTCTTTTCGAGCATTCGATAAGAGCCTTAATTTTCTTAGTAGATATTTAAACACCTTATCTTTTGAACTTTTTTACAATAATGCTCGCGTTGTGTCCGCCAAAACCAAACGTATTCGACAGGGCGGCATTGACAGTACGCTTTTGAGCTTTGTTAAACGTAAAATTAAGGTTGTAATCAATTTCCGGATCATTATCACCTTCCACATGATTAATGGTTGGAGGAACGATGTCGTTGGCAACAGAAAGCGCAGCGACAATAGCTTCAATTGCTCCTGCAGCGCCAAGTAAGTGACCGGTCATTGATTTTGTAGAACTGATATTCAGTTTATAAGCATGATCACCAAATACTTCCTTAATGGCTTTGGCTTCTGAAGGGTCACCCACAGGGGTAGATGTACCATGAACATTGATATAATCAATTTCTTCAGGGTTCATTCCTGCATCTTTCAATGCCCTTTTCATAACCAGTATAGCGCCCAATCCCTCAGGATGTGTGGCTGTCAGGTGATAAGCGTCGGCAGACATACCGCCACCGACAACTTCGCAAATGATATTGGCACCGCGGGCGATTGCGTGTTCAAGTTCTTCAAAAATCAGACAACCTGACCCCTCTCCCATTACAAATCCATCGCGACTTGCACTAAATGGACGAGATGCACCTTCCGGATCATCATTCCTGGTTGAAATCGCGTTCATGGAATTAAAACCACCAACGCCACCGGCAGTAATGGCTGCTTCAGCACCACCGGCAACAATTACATTAGCTTTACCCAACCGAATATAATTGAATGCATCAATTAAAGCATTGGTTGAAGAGGCACAAGCAGAGGCTATCGAGTAATTTGGTCCACGAAAACCATACATGATTGAAATTAGACCGGCAGCAATATCCGAAATCATCTTGGGGATGAAGAACGGATTAAATTTCGGTCCCATTTCAGGATGCTGATAAAAATACCCGATTTCCTGCTCAAAAGTAGTAATACCACCAATCCCTGCTGAAAAAATAACGCCAACCTCGTTTTTATCAATTGTTTCCAGATCTAATCCACTATGCTCAATTGCATTCTTGGCGGCAACCACGGCAAGTTGGGCATAAATGTCCATTTTTCTGGCTTCTTTACGATCTAAATACTGATTGGGATCGAAATCTTTTACCTGGCAGGCAAACTTAGTTTTAAAATTAGTAGTATCAAAACGGGTGATCATTGAAGCCCCGCTTTTTCCATTGATAATACTATTCCAGAATTCCGGAATAGTATTACCAAGAGGAGTAACGGCACCAAGACCGGTTACAACGACTCTTTTAAATTCCATCATGTTTCAGGAATACTTATTATAACGCTTCGATGTATGCGATAGCATCACCAACTGTAGAGATTTTTTCTGCCTGATCTTCAGGAATAGTAACGCCGAATTCTTTTTCGAATTCCATGATCAATTCTACAGTGTCTAATGAATCTGCTCCCAAATCGTTAGTAAAACTTGCTGTTGGAACGACTTCTGATTCGTCAACACCTAATTTCTCTACGATGATCGCTTTTACTTTAGCTGCAACTTCTGACATAATTTTGTTTTTTAAGTTGATAAATAAAATTTGTTTTTTAATTTTGCGCTGCAAAGTAAAATAATTTTCTCGACATAACCTCTACTTTGTTGAAAAAATTACTATTTTTTGCACAATTTTTCCAATTTTGCGCAAATTTATTCGCTTTATGACCCCTAAAATAGCCCTTTTTGCATCCGGTTCAGGATCTAATGTCGAAAATATTATTCGGTATTTCTCCGGAAATAAAAATTTTGAATTTCCACTCATTTTGTCCAATAAACCGGATGCCTTTGTGCATGAAAGAGCTAAAATGCTGGGTGTGCCTTCTTTTACTTTTTCCCGGGATGATTTTGCGGAAGGGCATAAAATAGTCTCGTTTTTAAAGGAATACGATATTAATTTTATTATACTTGCTGGTTTTTTACTCAAAATTTCAGCACCTATACTCGAAACATTCCCCAACAAAATTATCAATATACACCCTGCACTCCTGCCAAAATTCGGAGGGAGAGGCATGTATGGTCATCATGTACATCAGGCTGTAGTCGAAGCCGGTGAAACACAATCAGGCATCACTATTCATTATGTAAATGAACAATATGATGATGGGAATGTCATTTTTCAGGCTGTATGTGAAGTTTTACCGGAAGATACGCCGGAAACGATTGCTGAAAAAGTACATGCGTTAGAATATTTACATTTCCCGAAAGTAATAGAAAGTGTTGTTGGAAATCAACTAAAATAAGCTACTCCAGCGGAGATATGCCTAACTGGCGGTATGTTTCCCGCATCGCTTCTTCATTGTCGGTAATAACCAGCAACGAATCACCTTCTTCCAAATGTGTATTTCCACGCGGAATAAAATAGCGATCGTGTCGTTTTACCATTACCACAAGCGTGTGTTCAGGAAGGTTGATATTCATAAGGTTATTCCCCTGTTTCAGCATTTCCTGATTTACTTTAATTTCACAGGTAGCAGATTTAATCTCATCGGAAAACTCAACGTCAAATTCTTTCAATTTCGGTTTGGCAGGTGTCACACTTGATAATTTCAGCCATTTAGCTACTAAAGGCACAGAAGTTCCCTGTAGCATTAATGAAAGTATGGTTATAAAAAACACGATATTAAAAATCATTTTGGCTTGTGGTACATCGTTTACCCAAGGGTAAGTTGCAAATATAATAGGTACCGCTCCCCGTAGGCCAACCCAGGATGTAAATATACGTGCTTTGAATGAAAGTTTTTTAAAAGGAAGCAGGCAAAGAAAAACCGAAAGTGGACGGGATACCAGAATCATAAATACTCCGACAATAATTCCAACACCTGCAATTGGCAGCAATTCACTTGGTTCAACTAATAGTCCTAAAGCCAAAAACATAATAATCTGGAACAGCCAGGTTAGTCCATCGAAAAATTTCATGGTGCTACGACGGTGTACTACTCTGTGATTACCAATTAAGAGCCCCCCCAAATACACCGCTAAATATCCGTTACCTCCTGTTTGAGTTGTTATACCATAAATAAAAAACACAATAGTGAGCATCAAAACAGAATACAATGCATCGTTATCAAGATTAATTTTATTAATAAGTTTCACTGCTAATTTTCCAAGTAAATATCCTGCACCTACACCAAACAAGAGTTGCTGTATAAATTTTAGCAACACCATCCATCCACTTATTTCAGGGGTGTTAAGCAACTGAATCAAAACAATCGTGATCATATAAGCCATAGGGTCGTTACTTCCACTTTCAAGTTCAAGCAATGGGCGTAGATTCTCTTTTAATGAAAGATTCTTTGACCTTAATATTGAAAACACAGAAGCAGAATCGGTCGAAGACATTACACCGGCTAGTAGTATTGATTCGAGTAATGAGAAAGTAACACTATGCAAAACACTATTTGTAAGCCAGTAAACAAAAAATCCGGTAATTAAAGCAGTAAGAAGAACTCCGAGAGTGGCCAATATCACTCCTTCGCGGACAATAGGCTTAATCTCGGACAGTCTGGTGTCCATACCCCCAGAAAACAAAATAATATTCAGTGCTATTACTCCAATGTATTGTGTAACACTTGGTGAACTAAATTGAATGCCAATGCCTCCACTCCCGGAGATAATACCAATGAAAAGAAACAATAAAAGTGTAGGGACTCCGTATTTATATCCGGTTTTACCAGCAATTAAACTGATAAACAGCAACACAGATGCAACTAAAATAAAAAAATCAAAATTCAAACCCATAAGCGATTAACTAACTATTTTTACAGAAGTTGTGTCTCCTTTTTTTCGATATTTGCAAAAGTAACGATTTTTTTTAGATTATTTTTTGCTGTATTCAAAAAAACACTATATATTTGCACCCGCAAAAGCAAGGTGCCATAGCTCAGTTGGTAGAGCAAAGGACTGAAAATCCTTGTGTCCCCGGTTCGATTCCTGGTGGCACCACGTTAAAAAGACTTCAAAATTTAAAAAGCCCTGAATGTAAGACATTTCAGGGTTTTTTCTTCTACAAAACACCTCTTTTGCATCAAAATGATTTAAACAGGGATTTAGAGATGATAAAAATTTAAAATAAAAATTCCCTGTAAATCTAATATTTACAAGGAATTTTTTTGCTTCTGTGACCCCGACAGGATTCTAACCTGTAACCTTCTGATCCGTAGTCAGATGCTCTATACAGTTGAGCCACGGGGCCATTTTTCTTTTTGCGTGTGCAAAGGTAATCTTTTTGTATGAATCATCAAAATAAATTTTTGTTTTTTCCATATACATCAACATGTTTTTATTTTTAATTGTGACTTAATTATATTTTTCACATCACCTGATGTATCTAACAAACTATAAGCAAATCAATTTATTACTTAATAATTCTACACTTCAATAAGGAGACATTCGTAAAATTAATTAAAGAAATTTTTCTTCAATCAAATTAATTGTTGTAATTTTGCGCTCCAAATTTAAAATACAATAATATTATTAACCCAAACACAGAAAATGGCATTTGTTAATAACACGATGATTATACGCCGTGAATTAATGGCGAAATTAATTACACTTTTTAAAGAAAACCGGTTAGTAGAGGATATCGACAGGTTGCCGGTTGATATGAAACCAAAAAATGCAAAAGCACGTGGCAGGTGCTGTATTTACAAAGAAAGAGCAATTCTAAAATACAAAATGCTTCCCATTCTGGGTTATGCCATCAACGAAGAAGAAGACGAACTCACCCCACTTTCAACATACGCAAAAGGAGCGTTAAACCGTACAGAAACAAAGAAAACCATCCTCACAGTGGTTGATGAATCCTGTACTGCTTGTGTTAAAACCAACTATGTAGTCACAAACCTCTGTAAAGGCTGCGTGGGACGACCCTGCTTCATGAACTGTCCAAAAGGGGCAATTTCCTTTTTGGAAAACGGCCAGGCGCACATTGACCCTGCAAAATGCATTAACTGTGGAATATGCAAAGAAGCTTGTCCGTATCATTCAATTGTTTACATCCCTGTTCCTTGTGAAGAAGCCTGTCCGGTTAAAGCCATTCAAAAAGATGAAAACGGGATTGAACACATTGACGAAGACAAATGTATCTATTGTGGAAAATGCGTTAATGCCTGTCCATTTGGATCCATTTATGAAGTATCACAACTATTTGATGTTCTTTCATCTATCAAAAAAGAAGAGCAGGTTATTGCCATCATGGCACCCTCCATTATGTCGCAATTCGACCACCCTATCGACGATATAGCTGCAGCAATTAAAAAAATCGGTTTTACCGAAACCATCGAAGTGGCATTCGGAGCAATGGAAACAACTAAGAGAGAAGGAATTGAGTTACAGGAGAAATTAGAGTCCGGTCAGCAATTCATGACTACCTCCTGTTGTACGAGCTATGTTGAACTTGTGAACAAACACATTCACGAGATGAAGCCATTTGTTTCACATACGGCTTCTCCTATGTATTATACAGTGGAACTGACCAAAGCAAACCATCCGGATGCAAAAATTGTGTTCATTGGTCCCTGTGTCAGCAAACGTAAAGAAGTGATCGACCATCCTGACATTGATTACGCATTGACTTTTGAAGAAATCGATTGTCTGTTAACCGGACTGGATATAAATATTGAACCAACAGAAAGCTCCAGAGAAGCGGCTCCCCACACCGGAAGAGGTTTTGCCCGTGCCGGCGGAGTTATAGCTGCTGTACAGCAGATGTACCCAAATGTCGCTGTAAAACCAGTTCAGGTATCAGACTTGCATAAAAAGAATGTAGCGCTGTTACGTGCTTATGCCAAAGGGAAAGCTCCCGGCAACTTTATTGAAGTCATGGCCTGTGAAGGAGGTTGTATTTCCGGTCCATGTGGTAAGATAGACTATAGTAAAGCTGCTAAGATTTTTAAGAAACAGATGGGGGAAGCGGGTTGAAAATCTCATCCCGCAACTTGCATTCACACTGACATCTTCCTGTATCAATCAGTCCACTTCGAATTAACAACTCATATTCTTTTATGAAGTTCTCCGTGAAGATTCCTGATTCCAGTTCGGCATTAATTTGTTGAATGGTCCACCATTTTACCTGACCATTATGCTCATCTGCATATAATTTATCATCAGACAAATGACAAGAGATAAAAAGATGCACAAACTGATGTTCACAACTATTCTCTATTTGGTAGTTAGCCAAAAACACCGGACTTATTTCTGAAATACCGTAAAGCTCGGCTGCTACTCTTTTTACACATTCGTCAACACTTTCCTTCAACCTGATATGGGCACAAATGGCATTATCCCAACGATCTGGATAAATATCATCTTTACAGGAGTTCTTTTTCAAAAAAATACGATTGCCTTCAATTACAATCACCCTGACAACCGGATGCAGGTATTTTTGTTGGTCATTACTAATGCTGGTCTGGTAGTTGATTGAGCCAATTTCCTGACCGTATTCGTTTACGATGGGCAACCATTCTTCCTTTAATAATTTTCCTCTTATAGCTATCACCCGAATGGTTTCAAACAAACATACAACAATGATAAATGTTGTATATATTTGATAAACAAAGGTAAGTGCAGAGGGTTTATGAACAACAACAAACAAGGAAACCAATATATATGACAAGGAAAAAACGGCAAATAATACCGAGAATGAATTGGTTGTCCGAATCAACTCATCCAGGTTATTTTCCATCGACAGTTTTTTACTTGAAATGGATACCACTAAGTTATAAATAGCCTTTCTAAAAACAAGAAGTAACAACATAAATCCCAATGCTACCAGTTCACCCATAACAACACGATAGGGTGCCGGGATTTCGTTTGACAAAATGAAAGTGACAATCAACCCAACAAGAAAGTAAACAGTAACTGAAACAAAATACCATTTCAGGATGGACTTATACAAAACGATCACATAACCAACTAAAATGATAGTTAGTGGTAATGAAATAATCCATGCCCTTGCAATTCCATAAAAATCTTCTGCCAATAGAAATGCCAATATTGGCAGCACATGCAGGATTGGATTAAAAAACGACTCGTTTATATACTTTTTTAACATCTTCTCAAAAAACAACAATGTGTATTGTTTTCTTTATAAACAACACACATTGAAATAAGTTTGATTAACTGTGATTTTTAAGAAAAAACAAGTTTTTGAATTGATTATTGAAATGACATCATTCTACTCACGTATTTCCCGATGATGTCGAATTCAAGGTTCACAATTGTGCCCTGTTTAATCTGATGAAAATTGGTATGTTCGTAGGTATATGGAATAATGGCAACCTGAAAGGTATTATTCGTTGGATTGCAAACGGTGAGGCTCACACCATTCACCGTCACGGAGCCTTTATCCACCGTCATGTAACCCCGTTTGGCCATTTCTTCATCGAATTTATATTCAAAAGTAAAATACCAGCTTCCGTCGGCTTCTTTTACTTCCGTGCATTTCGCAGTTTGATCGACATGTCCCTGTACGATATGTCCATCCAACCGCCCATTCATCAGCATACTACGTTCCAGGTTCACCTTGCTGCCTATTTCCAGCAAACCCAGGTTGGTACGTTCCAAGGTCTCTTTGATTGCAGTTACCGTGTAGGTTTCATCTGTTTTTTCAACTACTGTAAGGCAAACACCGTTGTGTGCCACACTTTGATCGATTTTCAGTTCATCAACAAAAGTACATTCCATCGTGATGTGCAGATTTTCCTGCTCTTTGCGCAAAGCAATTACTTTGGCGGCTTCTTCTATAATTCCTGAGAACATGGTTGTTTAATTGATAGTGGTTAGTGGATAGTGGTTAGTAAATACGATTTGAATGATTCAAATTCTTTTGACATTTGAAGGGATTGCTTCTCGCCTTTCATAAATTCCCTGAGTTTCTCAGGAATTTCAATTTCTTCACCGATGATATTTTGGACGGTATCCAGGAACTTGGCCGGATGGGCCGTTTCGAGGAAAACACCGGTCTCTCCTGATTGCATTCCATCTTTCAGGGCCTGATAGCCACAAGCGCCGTGAGGATCCAGCAGGTAGCCTGTTTCCTTTTTGCAGGTTCTGACTGTTTCGGTAATTTGTTCATCGGTATACCTGAATCCGCTGATTTCGGCTGAAATCGCTTCGTGATTATGCCGGTATAAATCTAAGATACGGGCAAAATTGCTGGGATCGCCTACGTCCATGGCATTCGCCAGGGTGGCGACTGAAGGGCGCGGATTGTATTTACCGGTATTCAAATATTCCAGGAAAATATCGTTTTTATTATTTGCAGCAATAAAACGTTTAATTGGTAAGCCCATTTTTTTAGCGATCAAACCGGCCGTGATGTTTCCAAAGTTTCCGCTTGGAACACAAACGACCATGTTAGATGCGGATTCTTCCGAAATCTTTTTCAACTGTGCATAGGCATAGAAATAATAAAATGCCTGGGGAATGAAACGGGCAACATTAATCGAATTTGCCGATGTCAGTTTCATCTTCGTATTTAGCTCTTTATCCATGAAAGCTGATTTCACAAGCGCCTGACGGTCATCGAAGGTACCATCGACTTCCAACGCAGTGATGTTTTGTCCGAGCGTTGTAAACTGGCACTCCTGAATCGGACTTACCAATCCTTTCGGATACAACACATACACATGAATGCCTTCCACGCCCAGAAAACCATTGGCTACCGCGCTACCAGTATCACCCGAAGTTGCGACCAGCACATTCACCTGTTTTTTATTATCCCCGTTTTGCTGAATGAAATAACTTAGCATGCGCGACATAAACCGGGCACCCACATCTTTAAAAGCGAGGGTTGGTCCGTGAAACAACTCCAGGCTGTAAATGTCATCCGTAACCTTTACCAAAGGTACATCAAAACTCAACGTATCATTCACAATCATCCGCAACACATTGGCGTGTACATCCTCTCCGAATAGCATGTAGGCTACCGAATAGGCCATGTCCTGAAACGACATCTTATCAATATTCTGATAAAACTTTTCAGGCAATACCGGAATTTCATTTGGCATAAAAAGGCCTTTGTCCTCGGCCAGGCCTTTGATTACTACCTCGCTCAGCGAAACACCTGTTACTTTTTTGTTGGTACTGTAATATAACATATAATATATTTACGATTTGACGATTTACAATTTACAATTTTTCCATTAGGAATAAATATTCGTGGTATTTCCCATCGCTATTCACCCATTCGTTCGTCCAACGCATGTTTCCCATCACGTTTTTTTTATAATCTATTTCGATGACCTTGATAAGCTTGCCCGATGTGGTGATGATGTCCGACAATTCTGCTTTGGTGGCTTTGCCTCCTGAACTGTACGACAACAACACGTAACGCGATCGCGTTTCATCAATCAGCTTTTTCAACGCTTCGAGCGCGATGAACTTGTCTTGTTCATCTTTTTTAAATTCTTCAAATACCGAAACCGCGGTCCGGTCGCGGGTGTCTTCTCTTCTCTTAGCCTTTCCAAAAAGTTCAGCCTCATCATACTGTATCACTGAGGTCCAAAAATGATAATAAGATTGATATCGTACCCGGCTCGATGGCATCTTACCGTTGTTGGAACCATAAGGCGGATCGAAATACACGAAATCGTAGCTATCTTGTTTGATGGCATCAAATACATCTCCGCGTTTGACCCTATTATTGCCTGTCAGCTCATAGCGTTGTGGCACTTTCAGGAACAAGTCTTTGAACGAACGGGGTGACCATTCCGACAAATAAGCCACATAATGCCCAAGCGTACTATCAACTTTATCCAACGCGAGCATCAAGCTCGTCAGTAAAACACATTTATCTTCCCACGAAAGCTGCAATTGATCAATCGCGCACCTAATTGCGTCTAATTTCTGCGTGTTCTTCCGCTGAAAAGGCTTTTTTGAGGCAGCTTCATCACCGCCATAGTGTTCGGTAAACCAACCATCAAATCCCTTTAGGGCATTCAGTTCATCTATGATTTCCTGATAATAAGCAGTCGACTTATTTGCTTTCAGGTAACAGGTAGCAAACACCTCCGACCAGACAGCCAGGTCGTTGGAAGTTGTATCATAGCCCATTTGGGCAAAAGCCTGCGACACCCTGGTGGTTCCGCTGAACCCGTCGAGTACGCTTTTTACTCCTTTCAAAGAAGATGCAATCTCTATGATATACGGAATAATCTTCAGCTTGGAACCGGCATATTTGATTCCCTGTGTGGTGATATGTCCGTATTCATTTTTAATTGACATGATTATATTTTAGACAGGATTAACAGGATATTTATCATTTCAATCCTGTCTGTTATTATTCCCCTTAAACATGTTAATCCTGTTCATCCTGTTCATCCTGTCTGTTATTATTTGTCAAGCATAAAATGCTGCATAAACTCCATTTCCCGTAACTCACCATAACTACCTTTCCGGCAAGTAAATTCATCATACACCTGTACCTCATCCCCAGTTTCACCCGGACGATAAATGATAAACGGCACCGGATCCATGGTATGCGTACGCAACGCACAAGGTGTCGGATGATCGGGTAAAATGGCCATTGTCACCGGTTCATCCCAGCTTGAAACCGTTTCAATTATCGGTTTTACGATGCGGGAATCCAGATATTCAATTGTTTTCACTTTCAAGTCCACATCCCCTTCATGACCGGCTTCATCACTGGCTTCGATGTGCAGATACACAAAATCATCGGTTTTCAATGCTTCGATGGCAGCCTGTGCTTTGCCTTCGTAATTTGTATTGTACAAGCCGGTTGCACCTTCTACCAACACGACTTTTAATCCCGCGTAAACACCGATACCCCGGATTAAATCAACGGCTGATATAACTGTTCCGCTTTTGACTCCATACAATTCCTGGAGCGTTTTCATGGCCGGTTTATAGCCCGGCGACCACGGCCAGATGCTATTGGCTTTGTCTTTTCCTTCCGCGGCACGTTTCAGGTTGACAGGATGATTTTCGAGTAAATCCTGAGAGCGCAAAATAAGGTCATTCAGCAAATCAACTGTTTCTGCAGCTTCCTTTTCAGCCGCTTTGATCATCACATCTGCGAAAAGCGTACCCGGCACATCATGGGGCGGAGTACATTTCAGCTTTTTACTCCCCCCTTTTACCTTCAACAGGTGACGATAGGAAACACCCGGGTAAAAACTGACCCGTTCATTACCCAGCTCCTTTTGCAAAAAAAGAATCAGTTCTTCGGCTTCTTCATTGCTGATGTGACCGGCAGAGTGATTCTTTATTTTTCCATTTTCGATACAAATGAGGTTGCAACGCATGGCCATCTCACCCTGCGCGATATCGACACCCATACTCGCAGCCTCCAGCGAACCACGTCCCTCGAACACCTCAGGCACATTATAGCCCATCACGCTCATGTTGGCAATCTCACTTCCGGGCGCGTATCCAGCCGGGATGGTGTGCAACATGCCACATCGTCCCAATGCCGCAATTTTATCTATGTTTGGTTTATTGGCAACCTGCAAAGGGGTTTTGTTACCCAGTTCAGGAATCGGTTCATCCGACATGCCGTCGCCAAGAATAATGATATATTTCATTTATTTAAACCTAACTATCTTAATTAAATTATTTTTTTAACACACATGCTATCCGGAGTACAGCGAGGGATCTACAAAAAATCCTTAAATCCCGGCAGCGCTTCTTCAAATAATTTCACAGCTTCCTCCAGGCTACCGTAATATTCACCGCCGGAAGCATTCAAGTGACCACCGCCATTAAAAACATGCTCTGAAAATTTATTCGTTGGGAATGTCCCCTGTGAACGCAGCGACACCTTGATTTTATCTGTATCTTCCCGCATAAAAACAGAAAAATCAACTCCGGCAATCGATAGTGGGATATTCACAAAACCTTCTGAATCACCGTTTACAAAATTAAACTCTTCCATTTCAGATGCGGTCAGGGTAATCAACGCAGCTTTGTATTCCGGATAAACTTTCATTTTTTTATAGAGACAATAACCCATCAGTCGTAAACGATGTTCGGAATAGGTATTATACACTTTCCGGTAAATATCGTCTTTATCCACACCCAACTTGATCAGCTCTGCTATGATGATATATATCTCCTGACCGTTTGAATTATACGTAAATCCTCCTGTATCCGACATCATGCCTGTGTAAATACATTCAGCACAAGCCAGGTTGATTTCGGAGAAGTGTCCCATTCTGCATATCAATCTGAAAACAAGTTCGCTGGTGGATGAAATTTCAGGATAAGAAATCACGATCTCAGCGAAATCTCCAGGATGCAAGTGGTGATCGATGATGATTTTTTTTGCTGAAGTTTCCAACACCACATCCGACATCCCTCCCATGCGTTTGGGCACGTTGAAATCTACCGCCAGAATCAATTCGGCTTCCTGTAATTGTTCCGTTGCTAATTCAATATCATTTTCAAATACAAGCACTTCAGCAGCACCAGGCATCCAGGCATAAAAATCAGGAAAAGCTGTTGGTGCCACCACAATAGGTGTTTTACCCTGTGTCATCAGGTAATGCCACATCCCGAGTGATGCACCCATGGCATCTCCATCCGGTCCGACATGCACCACGATGGCTATTTTATCTGCTTCATCAATCGCTTTTTTAGCTTTGTGAACCAGTTCTTCTGCAATAACTTTTGATATCATCGGCTTGGTTTTATAACGGGGACAAAAATAACAAAAAAATATGATATAGATTCAGGGATCGACTTGTTTAAAATCATATAGGTATGCGCCTTGCTCTGCTATAGAATAAAAACTAATTGCTTTTTCCTGACAAATCTCCCTCAATTGATCGACATACCACGCAGCAATACTTTGGTCGGCGATGCAGATTTGAGGTGACACACAGCTCAACAATTCTCCTGCACGAGGCTTCAGACCATTGCCGATAATCAGGAAATCGGCTTCTATGGGTTTATTTGTTGTTTTGCGGTGCAATAAATGATCGGTCAGTATCAGTATTTTCTTTCCTTTAAAAGTATAAAAACAACTTGAATGCAGTATTTTAAATTCAGGGTCATGTATTTTTCTGCTTTTCCAGTAATTTGAAGCTAACAACGAAGCTGCTATAGTATCGGTTGTGAATACCCGTTGATGATGTTGGGTAATAAAATTCACATGCGTGTGTTTTCGGTCGGCATACACCACCAACTGGTTCAACTGAAGTGTTTGATAATGGACAAAGACATGACTTAACACAAAAATCAGTAAGAAACATAACGTTACCATCAGCGACCCGTATTTTTTATTTTCCAGATAAAAAGAAAAAAGTCCCAGCACCGCAAAAAGTAAAAACAACTGAAAAAAACTCAGGTAACAAATCGAAACTGCATGTGGCAAATCATGGATAAAGCCAACTGAAGCATTCAGCAGAAACAACATTTTCTTTAAAAGATATCCAGGGATGAATACCAGCCAGGGAATTGGAGAAAACACTAAAAACACTACTGCCAGGTAAATGATAAAAGTCGAAAGCGGAATAGCTATGTAATTGGAGAATAGGAAATAATTCGGAAACTGATGGAAATAATACAATGCCAGAGGGAATGTCGCAATTTGTGCTGCCAATGACACGGCAGTCAAATCCCATAACCATTTCAGCCATTTCTGTTTTACATACAATAACGTACCGATTTTTGGCTGAAAATACACGATCCCAATCACCGCGCAATAACTCAACTGAAACCCCACGTCGAATAATAGATTTGGATCATAAAGCAATATTACAAAAGCAGAAACTGATATCGTATTGTAAATTTGAGATCTACGCTCAATAGCCACGCCAACCGCAACTAACGAAAACATCGTCGCAGCCCGTACCACTGAAGGAGGCAAACCCGTAATGAAAGCATAGATCCAGAGTGAGCAAATTATAAAAACAGTATTGATAAACTTCCATTTTGATTTTCTGAATACGAATGAAAAAACAGTTTGCAGAATCAGGTAAATCACCCCGACATGCAGTCCACTTACCGACAAAATATGCATGGCGCCGGAATGACTGAAATCCTCCTGCACATCAGGGTCGAGAGCATTTTTATATCCGATGGTAAGTGCAGCAAGTACTGCGTATTGATCCTCCGGCAAATGCAAAGTTTCGTAGATCTGTAGTAAGTTATTTCTGGATCTTTCAGCTAAAGAAGCGAAAGAAAAAACTTCCTGATGCGCGATCAGTTTCCACTCTCCTGTTTTCACATAGGCGGTCGCTTTTATGCCTTTATTCGAGAGGTAGTCTGCATAATCAAATCCCTTTGGATTCATTGCAGGGGATGGTCGCTGAAATGTAGTTCTAAAAAGCAGCACATCTCCTTTCTTCAAACATAAAGAAATGCTGTCCTTTGCAATGTAAATAAGTGCTGGAGATGTCATTTTTACGAATTGAGCACTAACATACTTTTCCTCCACCATCATTTTACAAGCCAATGAGTTCGTTTTTTCAGCAGGAGACTCTAATAAGCTGCCCACAAAAAAGGCTTGTTCGTTAAACTGGTTAAAGGTAGCTTGTTGCTGTTTTCTTTCCGAGATATAATATCCCATCAGAAACAAAAACATCGCCACACCCACACCAAATAACCACCTTAATCTGTATGCATGTCTTGATTGCATCACAAATGGAGAAACAAAAATGAGTAAAACCGCGATGATCAGGATGATCAAGCGCATAAGGCTGAAAAGCTCCAGATATTGAAAAGTGACAATACCACTTACCAACGGAACCAACAACCTGAAAAACGGAGTACGTTGCAGGAAGTCCATAAACAAACATTTAAATAGTGGTCAATTGAATAAGTAATATAATAATTTTTCATTCCGAGCAAGGCGAGGAATCTAATTTTCTACTCCTGATTCACACTATTCATTATTCTCTATAAAAGCATTTTTCGAATCATTTCCTTTGGATCAGGGGCATTAAACACCGCGCTGCCGGCAACGAGGACATTGGCGCCGTGATCGAACAGTTTTTTAGCGTTGTTAATCGACACACCGCCATCAACCTTAATCAGACAAGCGGGATTAAGTTCATCTACCATGCTTTTCAGCTCTTTTAATCGGTCGTAACTCTCTTCCCTGAATTTTTGTCCG
>JAQWCZ010000136.1 GCA_028705705.1 Paludibacter sp. | reverse complement strand
TTAACCCCTTCCGCCAGTTGTTCAGATACTTGAAAAAGTCCTCAGACGTGTTACTGTCGTTTTATTCTTCTTTTTCAGCCACAGTTGTAAAGTGAAATCGTGTGGTTATGTCTTTTTTTAACGGGAAAACAATGAGATTGTTCACCCCGTCCATGACTTGTTTTCCCTGATATTCTTTTGGCATGTATAAGCCAAGTCCGACTGTTTCTCTGGCGTATTTTACAGTGTCGGGTTGCGGATACCAACTACCCCAGGAGCCTACAAGCTGATTGCTCTGGAAGCAAGCGCCACCCCCAATTTGCTGTACGCCAGTAGCTAATTTATCAATGTCTTCGGATGCGGAGACTTCGGCAATCACATCGCGGTGACGGGCATACAGTGTGTAGCGAACTGTCATGTCAATTTTCTTTTCTCCTGCTTTCAGGTCGGCCAGGAATACCATTTCGTCAGGTATGCTGTCGTTATTGAGGTCATCAAGCTGACTGCTAATCTGTTTGCCATCGATATAAACAGCCAGCCGATCACATTTTGTTAATCCGATCTTGCGGATTTTATCTAATTCAACTACAACTGGAGCATCCTTTATGTCTGTTTGATTGGGATTGGTGATTTCAATGTTAATTCCCGATGAGGAGATTAAGCATAAAGACGTGAAAACTAAGATAATAAAATATCTCATAACCTTTTGTATTTAATCAGAAATGTATACAAAGATAAGATTTTGTTTTCATTATGATGATTTCTTTTAAGGAAGTTAGAATTGTAAAATAAATCTAAAAATAAAAACTATTAATTAGCTTTTTAGGTTATATCTTTACTGTAATCCTATATTGCATGGGGTTGGTGAAAAATATTTATAACATTAAACATATAAGAAATGAAAGCAAAATTATTTATTTTTATCATGTTGTTTTTTGCCGCAGTAAATCTTTCAGCTCAAAAGATTGGTGTTGAGGCAGGATATATTCATGTAACTGAAGAAACCAATGCGTCAACCGCAGTTTACCCGTCACAAGTGAGTGGTGTCAGGATTGGACCGGTTTCTGAAACAGAGATATTTACGAATGTAGATTTTAGGTATGGGGTAATTTATAGTTATCTGATGTCGACTTTTGATGGTGCAATTTCTGGTACAAATTACTATAATGCGCATTTGATTGATGTGCCATTGCAACTGCAGCTTGGTTTCCCTGTGGACAATGCGTTGAAACTATTTGCTTTTGCGGGTCCGAATTTTAATTTCGGTATATCGCAAAAAACCATTAACATAACTAATATCGGGAGTTCTGAAATTAAAACAACTTATGATCGTTACAAAGCTGATGCAGATGACGATGGGGTATATGATGTGAATCGCTTTGACTTGCAGGTTGGTCTGGGTGCCGGAGCTCAATATGACAACATACAACTCAGGGTTGGGTATAACTGGGGAATACTCGATCTGAATAACCGGGATAATATCGATCTGAAAAGAAACCAACTTGCAGCCTCGCTTGTTTTTATGTTTTAAAAAACACAGGTGATGAACAGCAAAGAGCCATACGTTAAATGAAATGTATGGCTTTTTTGTTTGTGTCCATATTTTGTTACTTTTGCATGACTTTATATTGTAGTCAGAAATCAAATCATAAACTTGATTCAAACAAACAACTTCAGTGAATGATAAGCAAAAGCCAACTTTTCCCAATTGGGCAAATTAACAAACCCCACGGTATACAGGGTGAAATGTCGTTTGGATTCACAACCGATGTTTTTGAACTTGAAGAATTGCCTTTTTTTATTTTTGAGTTGGATGGGATATTTGTCCCGTTTGTCGTTGCCGACTTTCGTTTGAAAACAACCTCGACCGGCATATTGCGTTTGGATGGATTAAATAGTGAAGAGGATGTCCGCCCTTTCTCAGGGTTGCAGATTTTTATTTTGAAAGAACAACTGGATTTACTTGGTGAAGTTGAACCTGATCTTGATTATCTGGTTGGATTTCAGTTGAAAGATATTGAAAAAGGCATAATCGGTGTAATTAGTGAAATTGATCATACTACCGAAAATGTCTTGTTTGTGATTCAAAAGGATGATGATGAATTGCTGATACCGGTCAGTGAAGAATATATCCGCGAAATTAATCAGGATAACAAGATTATTGAAGTTGAACTTCCCGACGGACTCCTTGACTTATAATCACTTCAGGGCATAAACTTTCTGTTTCACCCATTCTGCCCATTGAGCCTGTGTTTTTGACTTGTCGAATGTCTGCCAGGGTATTCTTTCTCCTATTTTTATCGTGAAATGTTTCCCTTTTTGTTTAAACATTTCATCCGCTAAGTACATCATTTCGATGTTAAATTTAATCTTAAAGAATTTACGCAGATTCGCCAGGTTGTAGAAAAAGTTTGAATTCCTTCCTTCAAAATAAATAGGTACTACATCCCGTTGGTATTGAATGGCTTTGGTAATGAAATTCTTCTTCCATTCCAAATCACAAATTTTCCCCTTAACTTTTCGGGAACACATGCCGGCAGGATAAGTAACTAAGTGATTGTCTGAACTGTATAATTCATGCATCATTTCAGCATGACTTTTCGACTGTGCTCCAAATTTATTAACCGGGACGAACATTTCTTTCATGGGATGTAGATTAGCCAACAGGTCGTTGGAGAAAAAGCGTACCTTCCCTTCATATTCCTTGCCGATGAGGTAACCGGTTGTCAAGCCGTCAAGTCCCCCTAGTGGGTGATTACTGGCAAAAATATACTTTCCGTCCTTGGGCGGTAAGTTTTCCTTCCCGTATATTGAAGTTGTAACGCCCAAGAATTTCAATCCGGCCTCCACAAATGCCAGATTTTTCAAATCCGGATTTTTTTCAAAAAATTCGTTTATTTCTTCCTGGTGAACAATCTTTTTCAGATAATTCACAATGAACTTAGGAACTTTTGCATGAGGAGCCCTGGTTTTAATCACCTTGGCAACATCAATTTTGACAATTTTTTGTTTGGTCATAAGGGTTGTTTTTCTGCGAAGCAAAAATAATAAAAATATATCGGAGTGTATGAATTCTTATTCCCCCACTTTTATGTATTTATTGTTTGCCAGATTTTATCATATTTTATATGTAGTTGATGATCAGGTGTATGCTGTTTGATATGCTTGTTGATTATTCGTTTAAATTTTGTTTATAAGCTCTTGAAAAGCAAGATTTAACACTTGAAAAATTGTTGATAAGTTTTTTGTGGGGAAATGTGGGGAATTCAAAATAGTTTTTATACTTTTACCGTTGCAAAATAATGCAAAGATTATCATGTCGACATTTATTGGGAAATATGAAGCAAAAGCGGATGTAAAGGGGAGAATTTTCATTCCTTCCGTGTATCGCAAGATACTCCCTGAATCAAACAGGGAAAGGGTTGTGATGCGAAAAGATGCTGAAAATGATTGTCTGGTTATTTATCCTGTTCCGGTTTGGAATGAAAAAGTAGAAGATTTTAAGTCTAAACTCGATGAGTGGAATCCTGTTGATCAGATGTTGCTCATGCAATTTGTTTCTGAGGCTGAATGGCTGGATATTGACAGTCAGGGGCGCGTCCTGATACAGAAAAAACACCTGCAGACTATAGCTGTGGAAAATGCAGAAGTGCTTTTCGTTGGTATGATTGACCGGTTTGCAGTATGGAGCAAGGCAAAATTTGAACAGTCCCGTTTGTCAACTCCTGATTTTGCCGCTTTACTCAGAGAAAGAATGATGAAAAAGTAAGTTATAAGTCCTATGGATGAGCCCGTTTATCATGTGCCTGCATTACTCACAGAAACCATTGATGGACTGAATATCAAGTCTGATGGGATTTATGTGGACTGCACTTTTGGTGGTGGGGGACATGCGCGGGAAATATTGAAAAGATTAGGCAAAAACGGGAAGTTATTGGGATTTGATCAGGATGAAGATGCTTTTGGCAATATTCCTGAAGATGATCGGTTTATTTTCATCCACAGCAATTTTAAATACCTGAAAAATTTCCTTCAATTTCATCAGATTGAGAAAGTCGATGGTGTATTGGCCGATTTGGGTGTGTCTTTTCATCATTTTGATGTAGCGGAGCGCGGATTTTCTTTCCGCCATGATGGTGAGCTGGATATGCGAATGAATATGAAATCCGGTCTGACTGCCGCGAAGGTATTGAATACCTATACAGAGGAGCAGTTAGCAGATGTTTTTTACCTTTATGGTGAATTGCACAATGCCCGAAAGATAGCACGTACCATCGTCAACTTCCGTTCGAACAATAAATTTGACAGAATATTCCCGTTCATTGAGGTGTTGAAACCTTTCTTCGGAAGAGAGAAAGAGAAAAAAGATATGGCGCGTGTCTTTCAGGCATTGCGCATCGAAGTAAACCGGGAAATGGAAGTGCTGAAATCGTTGCTGAGTCAGTGTGTGGAGGTGTTGAATGAGGATGGTCGGTTGGTGGTATTGACCTACCATTCACTCGAAGACCGGTTGGTGAAGAATTTCATCCGTTCCGGAAATTTTGAAGGTAAACTGGAGAAAGATTTCTACGGAAATGTGATTGCTCCTTTGAGAGCTATTAATAATAAGGTGATTGTTGCCGGTGATGAAGAAGTAGCTGCTAATCCGAGAGCCCGCAGTGCTAAATTGAGAATTGCAATCCTGAATCATCAATGAGTATGTCGTTTTTTAAAAATATAGTAGAAAAGATTCGTCAGAGTGAGGATTTGTCGGATATTCGTTCAAGCAGCGTACGTGACATCCTCAATGGAAATATTCTGACCAAGAAGTTCTTCAGAAAACAGTATTTGTTGATTATCCTGCTGGTGGTACTCAGTATCGGGTATATTGATAACCGTTATGCCAGCGAAAAGCAAATTGCAAAGGTAGTCATGCTGAAAAAAAACATACAGGATGCCAAATATGAGTCGCTGACCATTTCGGCTGAATTGATGGAAATCAGTCGCCAGTCGAATATTTTGTTGTTGATGCAAAGTAAAGGCATGCAGTTGAAACCGGGTAGCACCCCGCCGATTGTTATAGAATAATGTAGGCGTAATGCTTACGCCCATTTAGTGGTCAGTTGATAGTGGTTAATGGTTAATGTAGGGGCGTAATGCTTACGTCCAAAACAATAAAAAATGCCGGATAAACGTAAAAATATCGTCGTAAGATTTGGAATAGTATATTTTATTATTTCCATTCTCTTTTTATTGGTGATATATAAAATCGTTCAAATCCAGTTCTTTGAAAGAAATGAATGGATGAAGCTGGCTGAGAAGCAGAAAATCAGCGATATTACGGTCAGGCCGAAAAGGGGAAATATCTTTGCATCAGATGGCAGGTTGCTGGCCAGTTCGATACCTACCTACTATGTGTACATGGATTTGAGGGTTCCTGCTCTAAATAAAGACGACGGCAAGTTGTTTTATGAAAATCTCGATTCTTTATCGCTTTCCCTGTCTAATTTTTTTGGAGATAAGAGTAAGGTGCAGTACAGAAACATCTTGTTGAAAGCGTTTAGAGAGCAAGATGGAAATCTGTTGCTACATCCCAAAAGAATTTCGTACGCACAACTGAAAGAGCTCAGAAAATTACCGCTTTACAGACTTGGCAGAAACCGCAGCGGATTATTCACCCGCGAATTTGTGCGCAGGGTAAAACCATTTGGTTCGCTCGCTTCCAGAACGATTGGCGATGTGTATGCCGATGAGGTGAAGGGAGGCAGAAGTGGTATAGAAGGTTCGTTTAACGAACAATTGTTAGGAATTCCGGGTGTTTCAACGCGACAGAAAGTAGCTAACAAGTAT
>JAQWCZ010000135.1 GCA_028705705.1 Paludibacter sp. | reverse complement strand
ATCACAAAGGTCAGCCAACCGTAATCCTTGCCAATACAATCAAAGGTTACGGACTCGGCGAAAGCGGTGAAGGGAAAAATATTACCCATCAGCAGAAAAAGCTGAATGAAGATGAATTGAAAGATTTCCGTACCCGTTTTGGAATTCCAATCTCCGATGATGAGGTTTCCAAAGCGCCGTTTTATAAATTGCCGGAAGATTCTCCGGAAATGCAATACCTGCGTAAACGCCGTGAAGATTTAGGAGGTTATGTGCCGGAGAGACGTGTGGATCTCCGCCCGATTAAGACGCCACCTGAAGATGTTTTCGCGGAATTCTATGCAGATTCGGATGGACGGGAACTTTCTACAACCATGGCGTTTGTACGTATCTTATCAAAATTATTGAAAGACAAGGAAATTGGAAAACTGATTGTGCCGATTGTCCCCGACGAAGCACGTACTTTCGGTATGGAAGCGATGTTCCGTCAACTTGGAATTTATTCGCACGTAGGTCAGTTGTACGAACCAGTCGATAAAGAATTACTTTTATATTATAAGGAAGCAAAGGATGGTCAGATTCTCGAAGAGGGTATAACCGAAGCGGGAGCTATGTCGTCGTTCATCAGTGCGGGTACGGCTTATGCTACACACGGACTTAACATGATGCCTTTCTTCGTGTATTATTCTATGTTTGGATTGCAACGTGTGGGTGATCTGGTATGGGCTGCTGCCGATATGTGCGCCAAAGGTTTCATGGTGGGAGGAACTGCCGGGCGTACGACTTTGGCGGGTGAAGGACTGCAACACCAGGATGGTAACAGTCATTTGCTGGCTTATCCGGTACCTAATATGGTTACTTACGATCCTGCTTTTGCTTACGAACTGGCTGTTATCATCCGTGATGGCATCCGTCGTATGTACGAAGAACAGGAGAATGTTTTCTACTACATCACCATCATGAATGAAAATTATGCGATGCCGCCGATGCCGGGTGATGTGAAGCAAGGCATTCTGAAGGGAATGTACCTGTATCAGCAGGCAAAAGAAAATAAGTCGGGTCTGACAGCAAATCTTTTGGGAAGTGGCTCCATCATGAATGAAGTGCTGAAAGCTGCTGAGATTCTCGAAGATAAATACGGTGTTTCGTCGAATGTGTATAGCGTAACCAGTTACAAGGAACTACGCAGGGAAGCGATGGATGTGGAAAGACACAACCTCTTGCACCCGGATAAGGAAAAAGTGCCTTATGTATCAACCTTGATTGATAATGATGGTGTGATCGTGGCTGCTTCGGATTATGTGAAAACATTGCCGGATTCAATTTCCAAATGGTTGCCAAATTGCTTGCATGCTTTGGGAACCGATGGTTTCGGTCGCAGCGAAGGTCGAAATGAATTGCGCGATTTCTTCGAAGTGGATGCTAAACACGTGGCGTTTACAACCTTATATGCTTTGTACAAAGACGGTAAATATAAATTAGCCGATTTGAAAAAGGCGATGAAAGAGTTGGGCATCAATCCGGATAAATTGAATCCGATGCACGCATAAATAATGTATATATGTAGGGGCGTAACGCTTACGCCCCAAAAACAAAATAAAAAGTTATATAATGAAACAATTTGTTATACCTGAATTGGGTGAAAACATCCAGTCAGCAACAATAGTTAAAGTGCTGATTAAACCGGGCGATGTTGTTGAGCAGGATCAATCGGTATTGGAACTTGAAACCGACAAGGCGACCATTGAAGTGCCCTCCGATGTGAGTGGTAAAGTGCTTGAGGTGAAGGTGAATGAAGGTGATCAGGTAGAAATCGGTCAGCTTATTTTCACCGTCGAAGAAGCTGATGGTGCTACTCCTGTTGTAAAAGAAACAGCAGCAACTCCTGCTCCTGAAGCAAAACCTGAAGTCAAATCCGAACCAGAACCTGTTCAAGAAACTCCTGCACCGGTTGAAGTGCCGGTTGTAACACAACAAGTCGTGGCTGAACCAGCTCCGTTTGTGGCATCAGGAAGCCCATCGGCTGCTGGTCCGAAAGTGATTACGGTTGAAAATCAACCGCCTATTCTCCAGAATGCCGCTCCGGCTGCTCCATCGGTTCGCCGACTGGCACGGGAAATCGGCGTGGATGTGAACCTGGTGAAAGGGACAGGTCCGGGTGGCAGAATCCTGCTCGATGATGTGAAGTTGCACAGCAAGTTAATGCATCAGCAACGAAACGAGGCTCAACATATACGTGCAGAACAACATCAGCAACCACTGCCTGATTTCTCTAAATATGGAGATGTAGAAACCGTAGCGATGTCGAATATCCGTCAGAAAACGGCTGAGCATTTAAGTTATGCCTGGCATACGATTCCGCATGTGACGCAGTTCGATAAAGCCGACATCACGCAGCTGGAAGAATTCCGCAAGAGTTACGCGAAAACGGCTGAGAAATTTGGCGTGAAGCTGACTGTTACGGCTATTTTAGTGAAGATTATCAGCTCAGCCATGAAGACTTTCCCGCAGTTTAACGCGAGTGTGGACATGCAGAATAAAACCATCGTCTATAAGAAGTATTTCAACATCGGCATCGCCGTGGATACTGAATTTGGTTTGATTGTGCCGGTGATTAAAAATGCGGATCGCATGAATATCATCGAGATATCGAAAGAAATCAACGCCTTGGCTGAAAAAGCAAGGAATAAAAAAGTGGGTGTTGCCGATTTGCAGGGTGGCTGTTTTACGATTACCAACCTCGGTGGTATCGGCGGAACTTCGTTTACGCCCATTGTTAATTCTCCGGAAGTCGCTATCTTAGGGGTCTCAAAAGGGAGTATCGAGCCGGTGTACATCAATGGTAAATTCGAACCCAGACTGATGTTGCCATTGTCGTTGTCCTACGATCACCGCATCATTGATGGCGCCGATGGCATTCGTTTCCTGCGGTGGGTGATTGAGGCATTGGAAAACCCGATGAAATTGATAATAGAAGGATAATTTAAACGAAAAACGGAAAACGGAATTGTAAAACGTAGAGACAGGGCATGCCCTGTCTCTACATGACCGAACAAAATGATTATATGAATTGATTATATATATGAATCATGTTGTTTCATAACAACAATAATTCTTTTGTGTTCACTTTCATTTTCTTTTGTGCCTTTTGTGGTAAAAAAAATTAAATCATCAAATTGTAAATACACAATATGAGTAAAAATATAATAGTAATCGGGGGAGGCCCCGGTGGTTACGCAGCTGCATTTTATGCTTCCGATCTGGGCATGAATGTGACGCTGGTGGATATGGAGAAAAATCCCGGCGGTGTTTGTCTGTACCGTGGGTGTATTCCATCTAAAGCTTTGTTGCATGTCGCGAAATTAATCAACGAAAGCAAGGAGGCTAAAAGCTGGGGTATTGATTTCGGGGAACCGAAAATCGACCTGGACAAACTTCGTTCGTACAAGGACAAAGTAGTCCGGAAACTAACAGGAGGACTTGGCTTGCTTTCGAAACAAAGAAATATCAATTATGTGCAGGGTCGCGCTTCTTTTGTTTCTTCGAATGCCATTGAAGTGAAGAAAGAAGACGGCAGTACGGAGCAAATTTCCTTTGACAAAGCCATTATCGCTACCGGTTCGGTTATCGCGACAATTCCTTCTTTACAGATTGAAAGTAAACGCTTGCTGAATTCGACCTCAGCACTAAACTTGCCGGCTATCCCAAAATCCTTGTTGGTTGTGGGTGGCGGTTACATCGGGCTGGAACTGGGTTCTGTGTATGCGGCACTGGGCTCTCAGGTTTCGGTAGTTGAGTTCATGGATCGTTTGTTGCCGGGTGCGGATCAGGATTTGGTTTCTCATCTGCAAAAAAGACTTTCGAAGGCTTTTGATAAAATTATGTTGCAGTCGAAAGTGGTTGAAATCAAAGAAGAAGGTGAGGAGTTGGTCGTGAAGATCGAAAACAAAGACAAGCAAATCGAGGAACATCGTTATGACTATGTGCTGATGTCGATAGGTCGCAAGCCGCAAACCGCGGGTCTCGGACTTGAAAATACCAAGGTGAAAGTCAACGAACGGGGTTGGATTGTGGCTGATAAGTCACTGAAAACGGATGATGACAGCATTTATGCCATTGGCGATATAGTCGGAGAACCGATGTTGGCGCACAAAGCTTCGCATGAAGCGCGTGTGGCGGTCGATGCTATTTCCGGTAAAAAAGTGGCTTTTGAACCCCTTGCCATTCCGGCTGTGGTATTTACCGATCCGGAAATCGCCTGGGCTGGAATTACCGAAAATCAGGCCACGGAGAGGGGAGTCAAATTCGAAACGGCTAAATTCCCGTGGGCAGCCAGCGGTCGTGCTACCACCCTCGATAGGAGCGATGGTGTCACGAAAATTATTGTCGACCCCGACACGGAACGGGTGTTGGGCATTGGTATCAGTGGCTCGGGTGCAGGCGAACTCATTGCAGAAGCTACCTTGGCCATCGAGATGGGTGCTACGATCAAGGACTTAGCGCTGACCATCCACCCGCATCCGACTTTATCGGAAACAGTGATGGAAGCAGCCGAGTTGTTCTACGGACATTCATCACACCTTTATAAACCGAATAAGAATTAATTTTCAACAGACATAACTTCCGTCTCTTCCGGGGCGGAAGTTGTCGTTTGTGTTGTGTCCACACTTGTTGTATCTACAGGTACATACGTGTGGCATTTGTATTTACGGGTGATGGTCTCTTTGGGTTTCTCCGGAAATTTGCCCCGGTAATGTTTGAAGTGTTCATCTTTCAGCACTTTCTCCATGAACAAACCGAAGATGGGCAAGGCGGTGCGACTTCCTTCTCCCAGTTGGCCGGTTCTGAAATGTACGCTTCTTTGCTCACCTCCAACCCAGGCGCCGCCAACGAGGTTTTTTGTTACCCCTACAAACCACGCGTCAGAATGATTGGAAGACGTGCCTGTTTTTCCTCCGAAATTGGTGTCATAATTGAATAAATCCCATTCCCACAAAGCCTGCGTAGTCCCTCCGGGTTCGGTCATGCCTCCTTTCAGCATTTCGGTCATAAGCCAGGCTGTTTCGTACGGGATCACTCTTTTTGATTGATTGTCTGCTTTGTAGATTACATGTCCGTCGGCATCCTCGATGCGGGTGACGAGTACAGGCTCATTATGAATTCCTTCATTGACGACTGTTCCAAATGAATTAACCAATTCCAGCAGCGAAACATCCGATGCCCCAAGGCTGGTCGATGGTTTATCTTCAAGCTTGGTTTTGATTCCCAGTAAGTGGGCTGCCTGTATAACTGCTTCTATCCCGACCTCCTTGGCAAGTTGAACGGCAATTGTGTTGATGGATCTGGCGAAAGCATATTTGAGTGTCACATTGCCCCGGTATGTATAATCCACATTGTTGGGTTGCCAGCTTTTCGGTTCTCCGTTTTCCATGTAATCCCATTTTACCGGTTGGTCGGTCCGGTAGTCGCAGGGTGCCAAACCATGCATCATGGCAGCGGTATAAACAAAGAGTTTAAAGGTTGAACCCGGTTGGCGTTTCGACTGTGCCACTTTATCATATTGCCAGAAATTAAAATTGATGTCCCCGACCCAGGCTTTCACTTCGCCGGTATTGGGCTCCATGGCAACAAAACCGGAGTGCATGAAGTGGTTCATGTATCGGATTGAATCCATGACACTTAAGGTGGTGTCTTTAGCTCCGGTTTTATAGTCAAAAACCTTTGTTTTACGGGGGATATTCAGGTAATGAAAGATAGAATCTTCATTTTCTCCGAATTTTTTCTGCAAAGCATTGTATGACTTCGTCTTTCTGGCGATATTTTCAACGAAATCCTGA
>JAQWCZ010000134.1 GCA_028705705.1 Paludibacter sp. | reverse complement strand
TGGAATCAGCCTATTTGGAACTGGGGATTGATTTTTAATCAATTTCTCACTATATTTGAAAACAGGATTCAAGTTTAAAACCTGAACCCTGTAGTTTGCAGTTTACACAAAATTTTGGATAGTCCCGCTGAATCAGACTGCAACTCTCTTTAATCGGAGAACTTAGCCAGTTAGAATTGTAGGCAGCCTCTTACTATTTTATGCTACATAAAATAACCCGGGCTCGTTTGTAATGCTTGTTCTCCGGTACTTCATTTTTTATGTTCTATTTTGAATACATCCGCGTAAACAACCCTGTTCGTTTCTTCCGGATGCTCGAGTCTTTCCTGATATTTGTCATTCAGTCCGTCAATATGCAGGGGCCCCAATTCTACTTCTTCAACTACAATTTGGAAAGGTCTCGTTTTGTATTCAGAAGGCAAAATCAGATCTTGATTTATTTCAAAATAGTTGTCGCCTTTCATATTTCGTCCCACTTCAATCGACCATATGTCATTTTCAAGCAAAGCATTTTTCTCATTATCAATAATCACACCTTCAACTGGCTGTGCATACGTAGTATCAAGCACAGTCAGCTGAACAACTTCGCGTATGCCATACTTTGAAGATTTATGACTATAGGTGGGACCGCTCATTTTGAAATTGCATACCATTTTATCGCTTTCAGGTTTCAAATTAATGGAAGTTGTTCTTTCAGGAACCATTTGTATCATCGTTGACATGACCACGTTCGATAAGCAAACATCGGTATTTTCGATACGCAACGAATGTTCCTGATACCTGGCCAGCGCCAACCGGATAAATGGGAAATACATATTCGCTGTATTCAAAGCAATGTCGGCATACCACATTTGTTTTTCACGGTCAAAAGTTACAGGATATACTACTGCAGTGGCTTTTAATCCTTCTTTATCAGGATAGGCCAATCCTTTATCTACGAATGGATTAAATCTGAAATCACTCGGTTGAGGACTTGATTTTGCGGGCAGTTCCGATGTGAATAATGGGTCGGCTCCCCAATGTGTATAAACATCGGTGTAACCGGGTGTCTGTACCATTGTCATGACTTTCATGCCCGAACTTTCGTCAGGTAGAATTACGGCCAATTTTTCACCTTCACCGCTCGAAAACCAGGGTCGTTTCAGATACACCCGCAGTACTCCGCCCTTTCGTATGTGCGTTATGTTGTTTCCTTGTGTTTTTTTCTGCCATTCAAATGCAGGAATAACATAATCAACATCCGGCTTAACAGGACGGGCAGTGCTTAAAATATTTACTTTCTCGGGTGCAGATTCACGTGAAAAAGATAGGTCGGGATTTTTCTTCTTGATATTGGAGAAATACTCGCTGTAACGTGACGATGCCAGCATGGAATAATTCACCCAGCGGTGGCGTGTATCTCCAAAAGCATGCTCCAGTGGATAGTTCCTTAAATCAAGCATTTTTACAAATGCCAGATGTGATTCATCCAAATCGAGTTGCAGGCGTTGAACGAAATTGATGTTTGATGTAGTTTTGTTTGACTGAAATACGGTTTTTTGTGTATTAATTTCCGCCAATCGCGTTGCCTGTGCTTTATAAATATTATTCAATTTTTGAGAACCCGGTTGAACTTCAAAATCTTTTACTTTAGCAGGTTCTGTTTTCCACAACGGATTGATAACCCGCTGTTTATCTATATTCATATCAGCCTTTAAATCAGCAATATTACCGATGGTTACTTGTTCATCATGATAATATATGTCGATTTCAGGAATCGTGTAGCGATTTTGCTTTTCTTTAATTTCTACAGAAACGCCGTCGTCCAATGGATCTGTCCAACTTGCTATAACTTCGGAAAAATCAGTACTTTTGCCATGAACCGAAAAGCGAAGATTCAAATAGGCAGAAGTATCTGCATAAGAACGTTCCGCAATAATTTTGTTTATTTTCGGTTCTTCCACAGGTTGCTGTACCGCATGCACCAGTTCAAACGTGCGCGAAGGACTGATCATCCAGTGCTGGCCGCTCAAAGCAATTTTTTCAATTTCACTTGCTTTAGAACCGGCATTGCTCTGAATCAACTGCCAGATAGCGGACAGTTTTTTCATATCTTCTTCACGCCAGAATGTGCTAATTTTCAGTTTCATTCGCTGACCTTTCGGAAGACTTACAGTGAACGTTCTTTTCTTGCCGTCCCAATCCGCTTTGAGTGTTTTGCTTTCTTCCAATTTCAAAATAATGGCACCTGTATCAAACCAGTTTTCGGGAATGATGATGCTGTTGGTATTGTCCGGTCTTATTTCGTCTTTTGCAAAGAAACTAAACATCCTTGGCTCAAATTCTTCTGTGTGCGTACTTTCAGATTCTGTGTCGGCAAAAATTGCAATTCCTGCAGCCATCGGGTCAGGCAGGTATATGATTTTCGCTTCGTCTTCAGTATAGATTTTTTCCGTATTGTCGGGATTCCGTTCATATAAGCCTTCGTGTGATGTAATAATCTGATAAATTTCTTTTGCTTTCGCAGGATCACCAAAGGCTTTTTCAAAATAGCCGTGCGTTTCTGCCATTAATTGGCTGTTTTTTGGCGGGAGGAGGTAACGTATGGAACGTCCGTCGGAATCCTGTCCCGGAACGGCATTGTTCTTTTCATATTTCTCAACATTTTTATCAAAATTACTTCTGATAACCATTTGTTCCAGAAATTCTCCGTCACGTAATTTATTACCAACCAATGTTATTGGACTCGAAAGCGGTTCATAGCGTAAATAATTGATGTTTTCGAGCTGCGTATCAGAAGGAGAATCCGACTTAAAGTCAAGTGATACGCTGTTGCCGGCCATATCTACAGTACGGATGCGAACACGATATGATTTTCCAAAACGTAACTTAGGCAATGTGCCCGGCACCAAATCTGATTGAGCGTTCAGTTTGAAATCAAGTGAAGGGTCAAAACGATATTTCTTTAATTCTATCTCTCTCGAGGCGCTCAAAAAGTCGTGACGCTCTTTCGGATCTTTTGCAGGATGTTCTTCGGAGTCGTTGATTGACAAACCAGGTCTTCCAACCGATAAACTCCAACCTTCCCAACGTGCCAGTGTTTCGGGGACAAAAACTTTATCTTCTACGCCTTCTTTTTCAATAATACCTAATTCCACATATCCTTCATCGGGATTTATTTCGTCTACTGGATGTTCAGTTCCGGTTTCGTCAAACCACGAATAAGACATTTTACGCTGATGCAAAGAATACCATTTTTCCGGGTTGTCCTCATAAGCAATATCCATTCGGTATGCCATTGTCACATCATCCGAGTAGAGAATTTCTGCCGGGAGCAGTAAATTGGCTTTTTTCGCGTCAACTTTTGCTGTATCAATCAGTAGTTTTTGGAAACCGAAATTTCGTTCCAATTTATTGGCAATTTGTTCACTCATGCCATTGTGTATAAGCCCAATACCTGCCGAACGTACCGTGTGCAGTCCGTCGTTGGCAGGCGGATCCACTAGTTTCATTTTTTCCAGTGGCTTCATTTTTTGCATCGTCAAAATATTCTTGCCGACAACGTTTATGTTGGGTTCAGTGGTCCTGGCACTTACGTTCTTAACTTTAGCTGTTTTCATCGTAACATTAGCAGCTTGCAGATTCATCGCTTTCGATGCAGATACGATATTTATATTTGCAAGCGATTTTCTTTCTAAAAAATCAGCCACCTGCGTAGTTTTTTCCGAAACGGTTTGTGCCGTTTTGAGTGCCATACCGTCTGCATCTATCTGAACAACCGAAAATTCCGGTGAATTAATTTTTACAAATCCGTTTTTAATCACACTATTTGGCTTATCAGCAGGAAAAAAACCAGTGGAAGTAATGTTGTAAGCAGTTAAAGGAATGGATACCTTCGTGTTTTTTTCGTCAAACGTAAGGTCGAGCGGAACGACCTGAATTGTTCCTTTGGGAGCAATAGAAGAGTCATACGGTATTTCAAAATCAAGAATGAATCCCAGCCGGCGCATCAATTCCGGATAACCGTTGAGCACCGAAAGAATATTATGAAACTCAAATTCAGGTTTCTTTATCTCCAGTTTGTTTATTTTCTTTGATATATCACGTGCAGGATTATGGAAATCCATAAACTGAACAAAATCAGTACGTGGTTCGATTTCTTTTTTGAAAGGAATGAAACGATTGGTTTTCAGAAGATTTCGCATGTTTTTTTCAGGAGTATCTTCCTTCTGAATTAACGAGTGAGCCTTAATTGGTTTTGTGCGATTTTCTTTCTCTGCCTCATCCATTGCATCAGGAATAATCCGAAGATTGGAAATTACGCCTAATTGTTTAGGGTCAATAAAACGTGTGACGGGCAACAACTTAGTGGGACTTTCTATTGCCGTTTGTTTTACCTGTTCAAGTAAAAAATTCTGAATATGCTTCACAGGAAATGACTGGATGGGTTTCATATGCAAATCTCCCATCTCAAATTTTTCAATTTTAATGTCCTTATGGAAGATGTTGGCATACAAATCACTGTCTATATGCGATTTATTTAATTCTGCGGGAATATCACTACTGCCTGATAATCTGAATGCAAAGTTTGTGTTTTTTATTTTATCATGCCAGTGAAACATATCGGTTGCAGCACCCAGACTCATATTTGTAAAACTTTTCAAATGCGGCGATACATAAACCGAAACTTTCAGATATGATTTGCCATTTTTTTCTATCCGTTGGTTTGGCAACGTAGTTAAAATCAATTCTTGTATCATAATATTATTATTTTCGAGTTATTTGTGAAAAGCTTTTTTTGATAATAATGATTTAACTGATAAATTTTCAGGCAAATGCAAGGCAATATTGTTCCCAGTCGTCGGGGCTGATCATTTGTGCAAAGTTGGGGTCTCCGCCGCTTCCTGCTAATGTGCGGCGCACAGTAACAGAAACTGTTTTACTGAAGAATAAGACAGAAACTTTTACCTTCAAAGTAGCAGAACCTTCCAGCTTCTGCACTCTGCCATAGGCTATTACTGCGTGCAATTCAAGATAAAATTCCAGAGAAATATGGATGAGCCCAAGAATGGAAAGTCGCCCGTTAATACGAAGATAAGCTGAAATATCGGCCTGAGTGTAAGAAATGATTTCTTCGTTCGGAAGTTCCTTTTGCACGCTAGTAGATTTGAAATAAATTCCACCCATTACCGATACACCGCCGGAAGCCACACCTACATTAATTGAAATGGCCGCACCGAACTCAAATGCTGCTTCGATGGATTCAAGTCCGTCGAGTCTGGTTATCAATTGAATGAATCCACCTCCACCGAAACATGAGATCGTAAGCATAAAGGGATTTTCACGCTTGCAGAAGTAAAATCCTATGGTCATGGGAGCACCGGTAAAAGGCAGATTGATGAAAGCTCCCAAAGAAACATTCGACACCATACACATTCCTAACTCGATATTCGGCAGAGCAAGCGTGTAACCTGCTTTTACTCCGGAAGCCGTCAATTCCAAATAAGGTCCATTACCGTCATCTGAAAAGCCAGAAGATGGAATGACATCGTTCAAATTATTAATAAAGCTCAGTGCCCCTGTGAATTGCATTGGCACTTTACCCAAATCAACCTTTACTCCGCTTTTGCCGGAAGTCCCGCTTTCAAATCGCAGTGATTCAAAGTTTACGGCAATACATTCGGCAACTTCCACATTGAACTTATCAAAACGTGCAACTGTGGAAAATTTAGGTGCTGCTTCCAGATTAAAAGGCTTTTCAAAATGCGTATCAATCTGCAAAGCTTTCTTGGGATCAGATATATTTACGGTAAGCAATCCGGGGAAAACTTCTTTTTTAC
>JAQWCZ010000133.1 GCA_028705705.1 Paludibacter sp. | reverse complement strand
AAGCACATACGCATCCCCGAATTGGTTGACAAACCGGCTATTTTGCAGGCTTGTCATCCATGCCGGCGGATAGTGTAAACCGAAATCCAACACGATCAAGGCGCTGTCCTTTTTAAAGCTGGCAATCTTCTGCTCAATACCCTGAGCATAATGATCACTAATAACACCTTCGGTTGGTTCAAAGGAATTCCAGCTAACCGTTAACGAAACACACTTTATACCATTAGCAACCTGATTGGCCGTTTTAGTCGTATCACTCATCAGGGTACCATAATATCTAACAACAGGTTCTTTTGCAGTAACCTTATCATCATCGCAGGAAATACATCCCATCATGATAAATAGGCCTGTTATTACTAAAAGACAAATTCGATTTAATATTGGACTTAAAAGGGTCATATCATTGTTTTTTGAGTTCATACCGGGATATTATCTCCGGATGATTGTAAATTATTATAAAACTGTAAAGAAAGAGGCTATTTTATCAATAGTTAAGGTCAGGTTAAAATGGTTGCCTCAAGTATTTATTTTCCTACAGTATTTATTTGTGAAGCATTTACTCTATAACAAGTCTTTGGAAAGCATATACTTCGATTTCATACAAGCGGAACCTGTCTGAGTAATTACCTTCCGGAATATAGATTCTTACCTTTTGTGTTTTTACCGGATTAGCAAAAGTGCATTTATGAGCCGGATCACTTGGACCGGGCACATCGTCAAGTGTAACCCAGGCACCACTCACGTAAGCCTGAAATTTATAGGGTGGATTAACGGTACCAACTAGAGCTCCTCCGGTACCAAAAAACACCTGATAAGAGCTGATTTCATATTCATCACCTAAATTGATTTCAAGCCAGTGTTCTCCCGCCGAATTGTTAGGAACCCAACGCGATGCATCTACTAATTTTATTCCATCTATGGCTTTATCAGCTGTAAATGTCATAAAGTGATCACTCTCTGTTGCAGTCTTTCCAAGGGCAACATTTAAATTTCCAGCAATAAAAACCGGATTTGCAGGTATTGTGTCAAGAGAAACCTTTCCCGGCACATACAAAGAGCGATAGCTTGCCTCCTTTGTTAAATCAATATTACTGATTATCACAGGTGAGGAAAGATCTTCGTTTGAATAAAAATTACGCTGATTGCCCCCATTCAAATCTGTATAATTTATTACTATGCCTATTTCATCTTCAGTCACTGGATCATCATAGGCAATTGATACGGAATTATCCTGATAATCAATCGCTTTTGCTTTTCTATTCGTGAGTGATGCTTTATACTGATTGCCATATATATGCATTACTACCCAGGATATTGCCGATCTGTTTCCTTCTGCATCAAATGACACTGCCTTTAAATTGTATCTTCCTTCAGCAATTTCTTTTGAACCGGTTTTACCCAATGTAAATGTTATTGGTTTTCCAAGATCAGAAGCATCTATATCAAACATAACAGTATCTACATTGGTTGGAAACCAATAGAATATTACTTTTTTTGTTTTAGCCTCCGACACCCAAAACGTAACATGTGCCCGCATATCTCCACTTATCACCTTGATAGAGTCGATCGTGTTAAGGTTGTAAACTTCTTCCACTTCATCTTCATTATCGCATCCTATCGACAGACATGCCAACGTAATTACCAATACAGTCGCCAGTATTTTAAAAGGACTTAATAATCCACGGGAGACCAGTTTTTGGGTACGTGATTTTTGAATATTAGTTTTCATATATAATAAAATATTATTTGTTCAACACATCATAATTAATATCCCGGATTTTGATCTTCCGGAGTCAATGCAGAATTTGTTTGCAATTCAGCTTGTGGTATCGGCCAGAAATAACGGGAGGAATGGAATGTACGTCCAACGGCAGCAAAAGCTTCAACTAGTTTACCAGTTCTGCTCAAATCCCACCAGCGTCTTCTTTCATTTAAGAATTCATATCCCCTTTCTTTCAACACGATATCACGGAACTGTTCTTTAGTAAGTCCTGTCGGATAATCGATAGCAGGAGCAGGGATGGTCGGAATTTTCCCGTAAGCACGTCTTTTAATCATATTCAACCTTTCCAGCGCCAGTTCTGTAGGTGCTCCCTGAGCCATGCAGGCTGCCTCAGCATACATCAAAAATGCTTCAGTATATCTGAATATTGGAATTGAATTGATGGCATCGCCCTCTTTTGTTGAAATGAATTTTGAGAATAAAACAGGGTAGTTTTTATTCTTTACAAGTTGACCTGTCAATGGATTAGTATAGTGCGTATGTAAATTAAATGATTTTCTCAAGTCATTTTTATCCCATGAACTCCCTATGAATGAGGTTGTATCAGGTAACCAAGCATATACACCTTCAGCAGAATTATAATTATACGGAGGAGAATTTGGTTCCTGCAGATAAAACGTCACCTCACATCTCCTACTCAAAGAGTGATGAACTGACATGATATCTTCGGAACTGGTGCTATTGGTAAACAAGTTATAAAAATCAGCCGGTTTGGAAACCAAAACCAGAGAATATCTGCCACTTGAAATAACATCTTCGCATTCCTGCGCGCATTCAGTCCATTGCTCAGTTGTCAGATAGACTTGAGCCAATAACATTTTTGCTGCATATTTAGATGCTCTTCCTGTAACTGTTCCTACTGTTTCAGGTAAACCCTCAATTGCTTTTTTACAATCACTGATAATTACATTGTAAACTGAATCAACCGGAGACCTTGGAGCAGCAATGGATTTTTCATCCACGATTTCGTGTAACCGAAGTGGAACAGCACCCCATCCACGCACCAAGTTAAAATAAGCTTGTGCCCTCAGAAAATATGCTTCTGCAAGAATCCTTTTTTTCACCCCATCATTGATTTTCATGCCTGAAACATTATCTAAAACTGAGTTGGCCCGGTTAATTGCCGAATAAAACGTTTGCCAGCAGGCTTCAGCCCTGTTGATATTTGTTTGATCCAACCTCGACCCAACGGCTGAAACAGGAACTTGAGTCCCTCTACCATTCAGATAGTCACTTTGAACCTCTTCGAGTCTGTAATAATTAATCCCATAATAATCTGTATCAATAATGCTGTATGCTCCCATAATTGCAGCTTCAGCATCTTCTTGAGTTTTGTAGAAGTTTGCACGGGTAACTGAGGCCCTGGGATCTTCTTCCAGCATGCTTTCGCAAGATGAAAAAACAATCAGACTCGTTAATAAAAGAATACTAAATTTTTTCATGATATATGCTATTTTATAATTTTAATCTTAAACCTACTGATAAAATTCTAGCGCTTGGATACGAACTGGCATCAATCCCCATGGTTAATCTGCTTCCGATATCGAAATTGTCATTACCTCTTGTATTAACATCTGGTGAAAGTCCGGGATACTTGGTAAGTGTCAACAAATTCGACCCTGAAACATACAGTTGAGCACTTTCCAGCCATTCCATACCTGCTTTTTTTGTTGGCAAATTATAACTAAGTGTAACCGACTTCAATCTAACATAACTTGCATCCAACACAAATCGATCAGATGTACTATAAATGGTGGTACTGCCTATTTTTGGATATTTCGCATTTGGATCCTGGTTTTCTGCAGTCCAGTAATTGCCATACAGGTCGGCCAACTGGTTAGTCCCTTTTTGAAAACTGTTCAGGTTCGAACCTGCAGTTTCCCAAAAAAGATCATTACCCTGAGAACCCTCAATGAAGATGTTTAAACTCAAATTTTTGTACATCAGATTGGTATTAAAACCATAGGTAAAATCAGGATATGGACTTCCAAGTATTGTTCTGTCTGCAGCTGTAATAGCTCCATCCTCAATTAGGTCTTTGTATCTGATTTGTCCGTTAGAATCCAGTCCGTCTTCAACGTAACCGAAGAAAACACCCAGGGGTTCTCCTACTCTGGCAAGATTCGTATTGGTGAACATAACTCCACCACTAAAAATATCTGAATTACCTGCTAATTTAAGCACCTTGTTTCTATTCATGGAGATATTTCCTGATACATCCCATTTAAAGTTCTTAGTTGAAATCAGGTAAGACTGAAGTGAAAATTCCATTCCTTTATTTTCAATTTCTCCGATATTTTTGAGGATAGTTCTAAAACCGGTTGACCATGGTATAGGTTCAGATGCCAACAAGTCGTAGGTATGTTTACGATAATAATCGAAAGTAAAAATGAATAAATCATCAAACAAATTCAAATCTAACCCAACGTTAAACTGACCGGTAGATTCCCACTTCAGGTCTTTATTGGCAATATTGGTTTCAGAGAATCCGACAGAAAACTCGTGGTTTGAAAAGATATAACGGTTCGATCCCATCATCGGAATTGTTTGATAAGGGTTAAGTCCCTGATTACCAGTAACCCCGTAACTCACACGTACTTTCAAATCTTTAACCTGCTCAACACCTTTCATGAAGTCTTCCTGTGTAGCTCTCCAGGCAAAGGCGCCTGAAGGGAAATAACCCCATCTGTTGTTAGTCCCGAATTTTGAAGAACCATCGACACGCATACTGGCTGTAAATAAATACCTGTCTTTGAAAGTGTAATTAATACGTCCTAAATACGATGCAAGTTTCCAATCAACCCAACTTGAACTTGGAGGATTAACGGTTGTTGCGCTCTGCAGACTATAATTCTGGGTAATATTACTGATAAAGTCACTAACACTGATGGTATGTGAACGTTCCTCATTTGTTTGATAGGTAAAACCGGCTAACAGCTTAACTGAGTGGATATCATCAAACACTTTGGAATAGTTCAACGTATTCTCATTCAAGAACGAATTGCGGATATACGATTTCTCTGATGCTGCACCTTTGTCACCTTTGTAAATTATCGGGGTATAAGTCTCATTCAGATAAGTCTCGAATTCAAGACCTACCAAAGTTTTAAAAGTTAAATCATCCGTGATTTTAAATTCCAGAAATGTATTTCCCAATACAGAATTTCTTACTGTCTGATTTTTCTTGGCAGCAAAGACCATTGGGTTCTTGATGTCCGGGGAAGTAAATAAATAATAATTTGCAACAACAGTTGGTTTTCCATCTTCATCATAAACCGGTAAAGTCGGAGGAGCTGACAAAGCACCGGAAAATATATTATTACCCAACGTCCCGTTGTCTACATCCTGAATGCTACGCTGGCGTCTTCCCAAATTGGCATTAAAACCTAACTTTAACCAGTTCTTTACTTCATGATCTATGTTAAAACGAATAGAACCCCTTTTTGCTCCTGTATTGATGATAATCCCTTCCTGATCAAAATAATTACCTGAAAGTGAATAGCGGTTTTTTTCTGTTCCACCCATGAATGTAATGGTATGATCCTGCATCCTGGCTGTACGAAAGATGTACGACTGCCAGTCAGTTCCCGGACCGGTTAGAATTTCCGGGTCTAATACAGGAGTTCCACCACTGTTTTTTATCCATTCATTTGATATAACAGCATATTGTCTGGCATCCAACATATCATACAACTTCTCAGCTTGTTGTACACTAAACTGACTGCTGACTTCAATCTGACCCTTTACATCTTTTTTCCCTGATTTGGTTGTGATAATTACAACACCATTGGCACCACGTGACCCATATATTGCTGTAGCTGAAGCATCTTTTAACACATCCATGGATTCCACATCAGCTGGGTTTAAAAATTCTATGCCACCAACCATCGGGAAACCATCCACTACATACAAGGGCTCATTATTGGCCATCATAGAGTTACCTCCACGAATACGTACTTCTAAACGAGCTCCCGGATCTCCTGAATTAGTAGTGATGTTAACACCGGCAACCCTGGCTTTAAGTGCCTGTCCTACATTAAAAACAGGAACAGCCTGTAAATCCTGGGTTTTAACAGATGCGATCGAACCGGTAATGTCACTTTTTTTCATGGTACC
>JAQWCZ010000132.1 GCA_028705705.1 Paludibacter sp. | reverse complement strand
ACTTCCCCTCTTTTATTTTGGGGTAAATCTACTCCGACAATTCTTATAGCCATAAACTATTTATTTTGTAAAATAAAATTACTTAACCCTGACGTTGTTTAAACTTGGGGTTTTTTTTGTTAATAACATACAAGCGTCCTTTTCTGCGAACGATTTTGCACTCGTCACTACGCTTTTTTACTGAAGCTCTTACTTTCATCTTTTTAAGATATTTATGATGTTTTTTTTAACCATATAAGCCATATAAGCTACATATAAGTTTTTATCCAATTTCATATTACTTTCCGTACGATTAAGCTCAAACAAAATACCGCTATTCACTATTAGCTATTCGTTATTCGCTTTATTTATACCGGAACGAAATCCTTCCTTTCGACAAGTCATAAGGAGACATTTCAACCTTCACCTTATCACCGGGCAGGATTTTGATATAGTGCATACGCATCTTGCCGGAGATATGGGCGGTTATCACGTGACCGTTTTCCAGTTCTACACGGAACATCGCGTTCGACAACGCTTCGATGATAACACCATCCTGTTCTATTGCTGTTTGTTTGGCCATATTCGTTTAAATTGCTTTTGTCCCTAAAACTTGTTCTATATATTCAAATGTTGATAATATGTCCGCCTTGCCTTTCCTCACTGCTACCGAATGTTCGAAATGTGCTGAGGGCATCCTGTCGATCGTCCGGGTAGTCCAGCCGTCTTTTTCAAACACCAGTTGTCGCTTGCCCAGGTTAATCATCGGTTCAATGGCGATGGTCATACCTGTTTTCAACATCGTACCGTTTCCTTTTCGTCCGTAATTTGGAACCTCAGGCGATTCGTGCAGGTTACGGCCAACTCCATGACCAATCATTTCCCTTACGACTGAATAACCATTTGTTTCACAATGTGACTGAATGGCGAATCCGATATCTCCCATGCGTTTGCCTTCAACAGCCTGTTCAATGCCCAGGAAAAGAGATTCTTTGGTGGTTTTCAACAATTTCATAATTTCTGGTTTTACTTCTCCCACCGGAAAAGTATAAGCACTGTCACCATGGAAACCATTGATAAACGCACCACAATCAACTGAAATAATGTCCCCATCTTTCAGGATAACTTTTTCCGACGGTATCCCGTGTACCACCTGATCATTTACGGATGTACAGATTGATTTCGGAAAACCACCGTATCCGAGAAAACCCGGAACAGCACCCTGATCCCTTATGAATTCCTCAGCTACCCTATCCAACTGTGCCGTGCTAACACCCGGAGCAATCAGTTTGGCAACTTCAGCCAACGTTTTGGCAACTATCTGGTTACTGATGCGAAGCAGTTCTATTTCCTCGTCAGTTTTTAGAAAGATCATTTTCAGCGAATTTAATATGCCGATACGTTACCGGTACGTCCTTTAATACGACCTGATTTCAATAGACCATCATAGTGACGCATCAACAGGTGACTTTCAATTTGTTGCAAAGTATCCAATACCACGCCAACCAAAATCAGCAGGGATGTACCTCCGAAGAACTGAGCAAACTCCATGTTGATTCCCATCAGGGAAGCAAAAGCAGGAAGAATAGCTACAATTGCGAGGAAAATAGATCCAGGAAGTGTGATGCGTGACATCACCTCATCCAGAAATTCTGCTGTATGTTTACCGGGTTTACATCCAGGGATGAAACCGTTATTCCTTTTCAGATCTTCTGCCATTTGAGTGGGGTTGATGGTGATCGCTGTATAAAAATAGGTAAACAGGATAATCAGGATAGCAAACACAAAATTATACCAGAAACCTGTATTATTCATGAAAGCACCTACAAAACCACTTACAGCTTCAGAATTAGCAAAACCAGCAAGTGTAAGCGGAATGAACATAATCGCCTGAGCGAAGATGATAGGCATTACACCGGCGGCATTGATCTTCAGCGGAATGTACTGACGTACACCACCATATTGTTTGTTTCCTACGACTCTCTTGGCATATTGTACGGTAATCTTTCTGGTTCCCTGTACCAACATAATAGAAGCAGCGATTACAACCAGCAGGAAAATTATTTCGAGCAGGAACATAATCAAACCACCACCTGAATCAACGAAACGGGAAGCAAATTCTTTGATCACAGCACCCGGGAAGCGGGAAATAATTCCGATAAGGATGATAAATGAAATCCCATTCCCGACACCTTTATCTGTAATACGCTCACCCAACCACATCACAAACATGGAACCCGCAGTCAGAATTACAGTTGATGTAACAGTAAACCAAATGCCACCCGGTAAAGATGAACCTGCCTGTTGAAGCTGCACACCCAGGTTAATCAGGTATGAAGGACCTTGTAAAATCAAAATTGCAACGGTAAGATAGCGGGTAATCTGGTTCATTTTGCGACGGCCACTTTCGCCTTCACGCTGCATTTTCTGGAAATACGGCACCATGATTGTCAGAAGCTGAACCGCGATTGATGCAGAAATGTAGGGCATGATACCCAATGCAAAAATCGAGGCATTAGCAAAGGCACCACCCGAGAACATGTCCAACAAAGCCATTAAACCACCACTTGTTTGAGCTTTTAACGCGGTCAACGCTGCTGGGTCGATACCGGGAAGAACTATAAACGAGCCGAAACGATAGATCATAACAAACAAAAATGTTGTTAAGAGCCTGCTACGGAGATCTTCGATCTTCCAGATATTTTTTATTGTCTCTATGAGCTTTTTCATCTGTATATATTATTTTTTCTTACACGTGGAAAAAATTCCCGTGATTATAATTTTACAACTGTACCTCCTAATGCTGTGATAGCCTCTTCAGCAGATTTTGAGAATGCGTTTGCCTCTACGTCTAACTTAACTGTAAGAACGCCTTTACCCAAAATTTTCACTTTATCAGTTTTTCCTATAAAACCATGTTTACGAAAATCATCCAGGCTCACTTTGGTCAAATTGGCAGATTGAGCCATAACTTCCAGTGTCTCAAGATTTATTGGTTTATAAACTGTTTTATCAATACTTTTAAATCCAAACTTCGGCAAACGACGTTGAATAGGCATCTGACCACCTTCAAATCCAACTTTTTTAGCATAACCTGAACGCGATTTTGCACCTTTATGTCCACGAGTAGAGGTACCGCCAAGACCTGAGCCGGATCCGCGTCCCACTCTTTTTCTGGTTTTAACTGAACCTGATGCCGGGGTTAAATTACTTAAATTCATATCTTATTTTTTAAAAGATTCAAAAGATTATTTATTCAATTACTTTTACCAGGTGTTTTACTTTTTCCACCATTCCCAAAATCTGGGGAGTAGCTTCATGTTCAACTACGGCATTCATTTTTTTCAAGCCCAATGCTTCCAGCGTAAGTTTCTGGGTTTTTGGACATCTAATTTTACTTCTAACCTGTTGTATTTTAATTGTTGCCATCTTGATCATTTATTATCCGTTAAACACTTTATCAAGCGAAACACCACGGTTTTGTGCCACGGTATAAGCATCACGCAATTCCCCAAGAGCAACCATAGTAGCTTTTACCAGGTTATGTGGGTTTGAAGATCCTTTTGATTTCGCCAACACGTCGGTAATTCCGACACTTTCAAGTACGGCACGCATGGCGCCCCCTGCTTTTACTCCGGTACCGTGTGACGCAGGTTTTAAAAATACCTGAGCGCCACCGAATTTTGCAATCTGTTCGTGAGGAATTGTTCCGTTCAATACCGGTACTTTGATCAAGTTTTTCTTGGCAGCTTCAGTACCTTTAGCAATTGCAGCAGTTACCTCACCGGCTTTACCCAATCCCCAACCTACGATACCATCTTCATTACCAACTACAACGATAGCAGAGAAGCTGAAGGTACGTCCCCCTTTGGTTACCTTGGTAACACGGTTAACAGCAACTAATCTGTCTTTCAATTCCAAATCATTGGTTGTTTTAACTCTATTCATATCTGTTGTCTTACCTGATTAAAATTTAAGTCCGGCTTCGCGGGCAGCATCAGCCAATTGTTTAACTCGTCCATGATATAAATAACCGTTACGGTCGAATATCACTTCGGTGATACCTGCTTCCTGAGCTGCTTTCGCAACCAGCGCACCCACTTTGGCAGCCTGTTCGGTTTTTTTCATTTTATCCTTGATTCCCAAAGATGATGCAGAAGCAAGTGTCTTTCCCTGTACATCATCAATCAACTGAGCATATATTTGCGTATTGCTACGAAAAACAGTCAAACGGGGTTTTTGAGCGGTTCCTGACAGTTTGTGACGGATATGCGCTTTTATTCTTTTTCTTCTATCTGTATTTGCCATTTTTTATACAAGTTTACGTGAATTATTTACCTTTACCTGCTGATTTACCGGCTTTACGGCGAATAACTTCGCCCGCAAACTTAATACCTTTACCTTTATAAGGTTCCGGTTTACGGAATGAGCGGATTTTGGCACATACCTGACCAATCAATTGTTTATCGGCACTTTCCAGAATGATAAACGGATTCTGGTTACGTTCCATTTTAGTTTCCACCTTGATTTCAACAGGTAACATCAGAAAAATAGGGTGTGTGTAACCCAGAGCAAGTTCGATTACCTGACCCTGATTTGAAACACGATAACCAACACCGACTAATTCAAGTGTTTTCTTGTAACCTTCAGAAACACCGGTAACCATGTTTTGAATCAAAGAACGATACAAACCATGCATGGCGCGATTCTGTTTTTCATCATCGACACGTTTTACGATGCACTGATTTCCTTCTACCGATATGGTGATATTCGGATTAATTTCCTGGTTTAAGGTACCTTTCGGACCTTTTACAGTCACCACCTGACCTTCTTGTGTTATGCTTACTCCTGCAGGAATAGTAATGGGTAATTTTCCAATTCTTGACATACTTTTTTCCTCCTTTAATTAATAAACATAACATAACACTTCGCCACCAACTTTTTCTTCGCGTGCCTGTTTGTTAGTCATGACACCTTTAGAAGTAGAAATAATGGCAATTCCCAAACCATTCAATACGCGCGGCATATCTTTGAAACCGGTGTATTTACGCAGACCGGGAGTTGAAACCCTGATCAGCTTTTTAATTGAATTTACTTTATTTACCGGATCGTATTTCAGGGCAATTTTAATTGTTCCCTGTGGACCGTCCTCAATAAATTTGTAGTTAAGGATATAACCCTGCTCATGTAAGATGCGGGTCATTTCCTTTTTGAGATTAGAAGCAGGGATTTCCACCACACGATGGTTAGCTTTGATGGCATTCCGCAATCTCGTTAAATAATCTGCTATTGGATCTGTCATAAAATTGATTGTTAAATTGATCCCGACTACCGGGACAATATTTATTTATTTTTTTATCTATATGTACAGACGTTGCATGCAACGTCTCTTCTATACGCTTTTCGCTATTCGCTTCTTTTACCAGCTTGCCTTTTTCACGCCGGGTATCAGCCCTTTTGAAGCCATTTCGCGGAACTGGATACGGGAAATACCGAACTGACGCATATACCCTTTCGGACGACCGGTGATTTTACAACGGTTGTGGTAGCGTATAGGCGAAGCGTTTCTTGGTAGCGTCTGCAAGGCGTCATAATTTCCTTCTGTCAGAAATTGTTCCCGTTTAGCAGCATACTTCGCGATCAGTTTTGCTCTTTTCACCTCGCGGGCTTTCATTGATTCTTTTGCCATTGTATCTCTTAATTAGTTTTTCTTAAATGGTAATCCGAACTCTTTCAACAAGGCGAGACCTTCTTCATCGGTTTTAGCTGTTGTTACGAAGGTAATGTTCATTCCCAACAAACGACTGATGTTGTCGATATTGATTTCCGGGAAGATAATCTGCTCTTCGATTCCAAGTGTATAGTTACCGCGACCGTCCAGTTTATTTTCGATTCCTTTGAAGTCACGCACACGAGGCAAAGCTATAC
>JAQWCZ010000131.1 GCA_028705705.1 Paludibacter sp. | reverse complement strand
TATAACCGGGAAAAGGGAACGCTCCGGAGCCTTTAGCTGGATTATGGTGATATTGTGGTTCGTAGGCATTTTCATGTTTGCCGGACTCAGTGCTAAAACCATTATTAATTTTGGTAAAGGTAACTTTGATAATTTTGAAATTTATTGGTCAGATGAAGATGAAGAGTTTATAGATGAAATTCGAACCGTACAACCATTCAACGGAATGGAAATTTCAGGTAATATCGAAGTAGAACTGATTCAAGATTCTATACAATCTATTCAGCTAAGTAGTCGACCGTCCTTGTTACCTTATCTGATTACAGAAGTGGATGATCGGGGAATACTAAAAATATATACTAGAAAATTGCATGTAAACAGTCCGGCAAAAGTCCGCATTTCTGCAAGAAATGTATCTGAAATAGTTGCCAGTGGAGCCTGTGCAGTTAATTCTTTTGGGAAAATATCTGCTGAGAATATGAAAATTGAGTTATCAGGTGTGAGTAAGGCAAATCTGGATGTGCGTGTTGCACAGGATTTAAGTGTTTATCTTACCGGAGCATCAAAAGCAGAATTAGATGGACATGCTTATAAACTCAATGCAGATGTATCCGGCGTTTCTCAACTGGAGGCGGATGACTTGTTAGTGAAAAATGCAAAGTTATTTGGTCTGGGTGCAAGTAAAATCGAAGCCAATGTGTCGGACTCGTTAATTGTTGATGTGAGTGGAGCCAGTCATTTTAGTACCGAAAGAAAACCGTTTTATGTAAAGCAATATAAATCAGGAGGTTCATCAATCAGCATCAATTGATTGACAAATCAATACCTGTTTTTCCATAAAGCTCGGAGCCAGTCTCCGAGCTTTTTTTCTGCTTGGTTTTCCTGTACTTTCCAGATACTTTCTTTGATAATTTCATCCGGAAGGAATTGTTGCGCTACAAAATGATTGGGATAATCGTGTGAATATTTGTAGTTCGTGCCGTAATTCAGCTCTTTCATCAGCTTGGTCGGTGCGTTACGCAGATGCAACGGAACCGGCAAATTTCCTGTTCTCTCGACCAGAGCAAGAGCATCATCAATTGCCAGATAGGCTGAATTGCTTTTGGGAGAAGAAGCCAGATAAATAGTTGTTTCTGCTAATATAATTCTGCCTTCCGGCCAACCGATTTTTTGTAGGGCATCGAAACAGGCATTTGCAAGCAACAATGCATTAGGATTAGCCAATCCGATATCTTCTGCTGCTGAAATTAATAAACGTCTAGCAATGAACTTAGGATCTTCTCCTCCGGCAATCATACGTGCCAACCAGTAAATAGCGGCATCGGGATCGCTTCCCCGGATGGATTTAATGTAAGCGGAGATAATATCGTAATGAATTTCTCCGTTTTTGTCATAGGCCATCGGGTTTTGCTGGAGTTTATCGGTTACAACCTGATTGTTGATATGTATCTCACTTTTCTGATCAGCCGAACATACCAGTTCTATTATATTGAGTAGTTTGCGTGCATCGCCCCCGGCAAAACGTAAAATAGCTTCAGTTTCATCTATGCAAATCGTCAATTTATTCAGTTCAGGATCGCTTGTAATGGCCCGGTTAAGCAATTCAAGTAAATCTTCATTTGTAAGTGCTTTCAGCACATATACCTGACAACGGGAGAGTAGGGGGGTAATGACCTCGAAAGACGGATTCTCGGTTGTGGCGCCGATCAAGGTCACCGTACCATTTTCAACAGCGCCAAGTAGTGAATCCTGCTGGGATTTACTGAAGCGGTGAATTTCATCAATAAATAAAATCGGACTTTTTCCCAGAGCAAATAATCGATTAGATTTGGCTTTTTCAATTACTTCACGCACATCTTTTACCCCGGATGAGACAGCACTCAGGGTGTAAAACGGTCGGTCGAGCTGCTTGGCAATAATCCTGGCGAGAGTCGTTTTTCCCACACCGGGCGGTCCCCACAGAATAAAAGATGCAAGATGCCCAGATTCTATCATCTGGCGCAAAATAGCCTTATCACCAACCAAGTGTTTTTGGCCGATGTATTCATCTAAAGTTGTTGGACGTAACCGTTCAGCAAGGGGTTGCATGTGTTATTTTATATAATTTCTGCAATAATTGCTACATAATTTTTTCCATAAACCTTAGCACATTTGGGGCAAGTGGTATACCACATGTACATTTTGCCTGTTTTAAAACCTTTTTCCTTTGTTTTTTCAGCATAATCTTTACACCATTTTTCTGTTTCATTGAAGTTCCCTTCATATACCTTTACATAATATTTCCCCGATAAGAAAACATTTTCCACCTCTTTTACTTCTCTATCAACCTCAAGGTAAATATCCATTCTCCATTTTGAAGGATGATCAGAGAGGCATAAATAATCTGGCATCTGAGCTCCGGCCGCCTTGATTTTTTTGTCTAATTTCTGCATCACCTGACCGAAATTGAGTGGCATGTAAAAAAAACATTTCACTTTGTCTTTGATGAAACGTTTATTTTCCCAATTTAAAACCTTGTCTTCCCAGGGCTCCGGATTAAATTTCGGACAACAACCTGTTTCTTTTGTTTGTTCTTCCATGATATTCAGATTTTGTTAACATTATTGAATATGATAATGAAAATTCAAAAAATAAACTTCTACTGATAAACTACAAAATTACAATAATTATTCAATACAAATTTTTATTTTAAAAAATTGGAAAACCAAATATTCTTTAAAATGTCAGAAAATCTACTATTTATCAGAATTCTTTTACAATTATAATTTTTAAAATTTATATTTTTGCATGAAATATCTAGGTATAAAATCAAATATAAACACATTTAAGTGACGACTTATGTGTGAATGTGCTGGTACAGAGTGAAAAAAACGTTTTGCAGAATCAAGAATTATTCCGATATTTGCAAGTTCAATTATTACATTTTATAATTTAGTTAACACAATGACAAACAATGAGAATTGGCAGGGTAATCCGAGGAGATCGGGTACTGGTGCCAGCCGTGATGGTAAACCGTATGAAAAACGCGATGTTAAATCAATACTGAAAGGTACAAGAGGTGCAGCAAAGTACCCACAAAATCAGTCAAGAGACGAAGATTATCCTTCATTCAAACCGAATTTTGAAAAAAGAGAAGAAAACAGAAATTCCTTCGAAAGAAGAAGTTATGAAAATAGGGATAATTCATTTCAAAGAGAAGGAAGACCTTTTGAAAGAAGTGGAAACAGACCATATTCTTCAGATAAAAATGAAAACAGATCTTATTCTTCTGAAAGAAGTGAGGGTGGTCGTCCCAGGTTTAAACCTACCGGTAGCAGACCCCGATTTTCTGTGAAAAAGCAGGGTGATTCCGCCAAAGGTAACTATATTGAAACCAGATTTGATAATCAGGACAGTAGCCGTCGACCTAGGATTAGAACATCTGACTACAACCCAAATGCTAAATACAGCAAGAAAAAACAGCTTGAGTATCGCAGAAACGAAATAGATTACACCAAACCTGTTCGTTTGAATAAATTTCTCGCGAATGCAGGTATTTGTTCTCGTCGCGAAGCAGACGAATTTATCAAAGCAGGCGTGATAACTGTGAACGGGGAAGTGGTTACAGAAATGGGTGTGAAAGTGATGCATTCGGATAAAGTGATGTTTCACAATCAGTTGGTGCGTTCTGAAAGAAAAGTTTATATACTTTTAAATAAACCGAAAGATACAGTTACGACTGCTGAAGACACACACGAACGAAGGACAGTACTGGATTTGGTTAAGAATGCTTGCAGTGAACGAATTTATCCTGTTGGCCGTCTTGACCGGAATACCACGGGTGTATTGCTGCTGACTAATGACGGTGACCTGGCTTCACGTCTGACGCATCCAAAATATGATAAAAAGAAAATTTATCATGTAACACTGGATAAACCACTCGAGATTCCTGATTTCGAATCTGTATTAGCAGGTGTAATGTTGGATGAAGAGAAAGTTGCTGCGGATGCACTGAATTTTATCAAGGATGATGATTTCAGACAGATAGGAATTGAAATTCATTCTGGACAAAACAGGGTGGTCCGTCGGATTTTTGAAAAGTTAGGATATAAGGTTGTACGCTTGGATCGCGTTTTCTTTGCCGGTCTTACAAAAAAAAATCTGCCACGAGGAAAATTTCGCTTCCTGTCAGAAAGAGAAGTGAATATGCTTAAAATGGGAGCATACGAATAATGACTTCCGGTGCAAAATTTAGAGGGCTCCTTTGCTATCCGGCAAAGGAGTTTTTTTAATCTCTTTTTTGTCTGAGAAATTCATAATAGCAGTTATACACTTATGAAAAAAAATCTTTGGGGTAAGTTTTTGCGTATTATACGTAACATCATCATTTTATTCTTTGTTATTTCGATTGGTTGGATTATTGTGCTTCGGTTTGTGCCTGTGTACATAACTCCATTGATGCTTATTCGTTCGGTTGAAGCTATTGTTGATGGGGAAATGCCTAAAAATAGTAAAAAATGGGTGCCCATTGATAAAATATCTTCACACATGGTGCAGGCTGTCGTTGCATCTGAAGATAATTTGTTTATGGAACACAATGGTTTTTCTTTTGATGATATAAAAAAAGCCTGGCAACATAATCAGAAAGGCAAGAGGATAAAAGGAGGCAGCACAATTTCCCAGCAAACAGCTAAAAATGTGTTTCTCTGGAATAAACGCTCTTATTTTCGTAAAGGACTAGAGGCTTATTTTACGGTCTTGATTGAACTATTCTGGTCAAAAGAAAGGATTATGGAAGTGTATCTAAATGTAATTGAAATTGGTGATGGAATATATGGTGTTGAAGCAGCAGCATTAGAATATTTTGGGAAAAATGCTTCGGAATTAAGTAGATCACAATCAGCCCTGATAGCAGTCTGTCTTCCTAATCCCCGCAGATTTAGTCCGGTTCGTCCTTCTTCCTATATACAACGTAGAAAAGAACAAATTATGGTTTTGATGAATAAAATTCCCCGGGTTGATTTTAACAAACCTGACAATAATATTAAGAATAAAAAGAGAAAATGAACAAAATAATTAAACCTGTTGATTGGGGATTAATAGAATACAATCAGGCATGGAAAGAGCAGGAGACTATTTTTGCGGAAACTATAACCCGCAAGACTCAGGAACTTGAGACAGAAAATTACCTGATTTTTTGTGAGCATCCGCATGTGTACACCCTTGGGAAAAGCGGAGATGAACAGAATTTGTAGTTGAATTACATACAATTACAAGCTAACAATGCACAATTTGTGCATACCAACCGAGGCGGAGACATTACCTATCATGGTCCTGGACAAATTGTGGGATATCCCATTTTAGATCTTGCAAATTTTGGAATCGGATTAAAGGAATACATCCACAGAATTGAAACCTGTATTATTGAATTGTTACAACAATATAATATTGAGTCGGAGAGAATGGAAGGAGCAACCGGAGTCTGGTTGGATACAGGTTCTAAACATGCAAGAAAAATTTGCGCCATAGGAGTCAGAAGTTCCCGGTATGTAACCATGCATGGATTTGCATTAAACATAAATACAGATTTAAGTTACTTCGTACATATTAATCCGTGTGGTTTTACCGACAAAGGAGTAACTTCACTTGAGAAAGAATTAGGCGAAAAACAGGATATAAACAGGGTGAAAGCAGCATTACTGGAAATTTTTCAAAAAAAGTTTTCTATCTAACTGTTCACATTATCAGAACGATAATATTCAGGATTGATTTTTCTTTGTCAAATTTTGAAATATTATTTGGCAGATTCAAATAAACCGACTAATTTTGCAGTCCATTTCGAGAGGAAATGTGCAATAAGAAGCGTGATCTTTGAAATGATAAAGCAATGACAAGACGAAAAGTAGTATAATACAAGATAATAAGAAAAGGGAAAGAAACATTATACCACGTCAATTCATATTTTTTTGAGTAATCAGGGAAATAAGAGCGTA
>JAQWCZ010000130.1 GCA_028705705.1 Paludibacter sp. | reverse complement strand
GAGCGAAGCGTTTATTCACGTAATTGGATTAACAATCCCTCACAACCATCTGTTATAAAACTTACCCTCAACGGCAACTGGCAATTGTCCGAACAGTCGGAGTACATCCGGATTGTTTCAACTTTAACAGAAGAAACAACTTTTGAACTGAGTTGTCAGCATGGGTTGACAAGGGAAGTAATCTTGCAAATGATTCCGGAGACTCAAAAATAATCCCTAAGCTTCAGCGAACCATCATTACATCAGAATTCATAACACAAATATGTTGTTACAATAAATGATTTTACTTATTTTTGACGCTGGTTAAAATGAAAGAATTAAACCACATGAGTCACATAAGTAAACATTTATAAGAATGAAAAAAGTTTTATTAGCAGGTGTCATTTTATTTTTGTCAATATTTCAGTTAGTTGCAGGTAATGGTGTGTATCGCCTGTTGATTGGAACTTACACAAACACAAAGATTAGTGGTGAAGGTATTTACAGTTACGAAATTGATGTAGAAAAGGGAATTTTTAATCAAAAACAAGTTGCGAAAGAGTTAATTAATCCCAGCTTTCTAGCACTTTCAACCGATAAAAAATACGTGTATGCCATCAGCGAATCCGGTACAGCAAGCAAAGCCGGTGCCTTTGCCTTTGATGTGGAAAGCGGTTCTTTCAGCTTTTTGAATAGTACGCTAACTGAAGGAAAAGATCCATGCTATATTGCAGAAACTAAAAACCATGTTGTAACAGCTAATTATTCCGGTGGTAATCTTTCGGTATTCCGGAGAAATACAGATGGTACTTTATCCGATCTGATACAATTGGTTCAACACACAGGTAACAGCATGCATCCCAAGAGACAAACCAAGCCTTATGCCCATCAGGTGGTTTTCACGCCGGATCAAAAATTCCTGCTTTCCTGTAACTTGGGAACTGATAAGGTGATGGTTTACAAATATGATTTTAACTCAGACCATCAGCCACTTGTTTTGTTTGATAGTGTAAAGGTTAAAGCTGGTAGCGGACCACGGCACTTGACCATCAGCCAAAATGGAAAATATGTGTATCTGATTCATGAAATTGATGGAACGCTCAGTGTCATGACCCTGAAAAAAGGCAGGTTGAATATAATTCAGGAAACATCTGTAGTAGTAAAGCCTGATGTTAAATCAGGTGCAGCAGATATTCATCTTTCACCAGATGGGAAATTTCTGTATGCTTCCAACCGGGGAACCGCAAATGACATCACCTGTTTTGCCATTGAAAAAAACGGGAAACTGCGTTTTGTTCAGCAGATAAGTAGTGGGGGAGTCGGTCCTCGTAATTTTGCCCTTTCACCTGATGGTAAGTATCTGTTTGTCGGGAATCAGCAGACAGGAAATATTGTTATTTTGAAACGTGATTTAAAAACCGGAAAACTTACTGATACCGGAAAAAACTTTAAAATCGGAGCGCCTGTTTGTCTTTTGTTCTATTGAAAATATTGTATCTACTAAGCTTGTTTTGTAAGAAAATAAGGTGTAAATAAGGTTTTGTTTGAGTTCATAAATCAATTTCTATCAATAGGAAAAATTTTGCGAATTGCTGAAAGTCAATCAAAGAATCAACTGGTAAGAATTAAAAAATATTGTATCTTTGTTCGTCATTAATTAAAACATTAAAACTAGAATTAAAATGAGATTAATTATTCAGCAGAATTACGACCTGATTTCAACATGGACGGCCAGCTACATTGCAGATAAAATCAATGCTGCAAATGAAAATTCGGATAAACCTTTTGTGCTTGGATTACCTACCGGTTCAACTCCGTTGGGAACCTATAAGTATTTGATTGAATTGTACAAAAAAGGCAAGGTTTCTTTTAAAAACGTCGTGACGTTCAACATGGATGAATACGTGGGAATTCCTCAGGATCATGATCAAAGTTATTATACATTCATGTGGACTAATTTCTTTAGTCATATTGATATTCTTCCGGAGCGGGTTAATATATTGAATGGTAATGCTGCTGACTTAATGGCTGAATGTGAATCGTATGAAGCCAGAATCAAATCTTATGGCGGAATTGACTTGTTTATGGGTGGTATTGGTCCCGATGGACACATTGCTTTCAACGAACCGGGATCTTCTTTAACTTCAAAAACCAGAATCAAAACCTTGACTCAGGACACCATCATTGCAAACTCCCGTTTCTTTGATAATGATGTAAATAAGGTACCCCAAAATGCACTGACGGTGGGTGTGGGTACTGTTTGTGAAGCGAAAGAAGTGTTGATTATTGTCAATGGTCACGGGAAAGCCCGTGCATTACGCCACGCGGTTGAAGAGCCGGTGAACCACATGTGGACCATCAGCGCCCTGCAACTGCATCCGAAAGCCATCATTGTTTGCGATGAAGCAGCTTGTGTGGAGTTGAAAGTTGGTACGTATAAGTATTTTAAAGATATTGAAAAAGAGGCTATTTTGTAACTGTTTGTTTAATTTTTAAAAAGTATTTAACTATGAAAACGAATGAAATCAAGTTGCTTCCTGACGTCAGGAAAATGGTTGGTGTAGGCTCAGGTGCTGAAAGAGAGGTTGTTGACATCCTTTTGACACGCTACGCATGCTATTTAATTGCTCAAAATGGCGACAGTAGAAAATCGCAAATTGCTTTTGCTCAGAACTATTGAAAGACAAAAAAAGTAAAACTTAACATCATCATGAAACGAACATTAAATTGTCTCATTGTGTTGGTAATTACAGCCATGGCCATGGTATCTTGTCTACCGGATGATGATGTGTTTGATGAAACGTTATTGTATGGCAGGTGGAAATCGGGAACAGAATATTATCGTTTTGATGAAGCAGGTACAGGTAAAAACTGGGATACCGCAGATAGTACCGAAGAAGATGAGGGTGGAAACTTTACCTGGACGCTGGTTAAATCTGACCTGACCATCATCAGACTTCAAACGATGGGCGGTGATGGGGTACCACATGTTTATACTGTCATTGAATTAACTCCAACGATTTTAAAGCTGAATGATGGCTTTGATACCAAAACTTATTCGAAAGTTAATTAAAATAGCGACTTAATTAAATTATTGTTTGTGAGTTCCATCTGACGAATATAAAAAAGTAAAGACAGATGAAAAAAGCGTTCAAAATCCTCCTGATTAGCTTGCTGTCGCTGTTGACTGTATGCCTGATTGTTATTGGCATCTTGTCATGGGTGATTTTCACCCCTGAAAAACTCACCCCGATTGTGCGTAACCAACTGGATAAGTTGTTGATTTGCGAACATCAGACCGGTGATGTGGAATTGACTTTTTTCAGTACTTTCCCCGAATTTGGGTTGCAAATCAATGGATTATTACTAACAAATCCATTACCTGGAGCTCCATCTGATACCTTGTTGAATACTGATAAAGTGATTGCTTCTGTTGACTTAAAAGCCTTGTGGAAAAATAGTGAGCTGATTGTAAATGAATTATACATAGAACAACCTTTTATCCTTGCTTTTATCGATAGTTCCGGTCGTGCTAATTACAATATCATTCGTCCGGTTGAAGAGCCTGATACCACAGCATTTGAATTGCCATTTCGCCAATTAGTGTTTCATAAAATTAAATTGAATGACGCCTGCATGGTCTATTATGACACCCCTATGGACATGGTGTTGTCAATGAATAATATGGATGCCGGAATCAACATCAACTGGAAAGGTGATTTGATTACCGGTAATTTGCAAGGAGATGCGACTGACTTTTCTTTCTACTGGGACGAAGTTGATTACATCAAGCATATTCCGCTTGATATTAACACCCCTTTTTCATTTGATTTTAGAGAACTGAGACTTCAGTTCAATGACGGTACACTTGCATTAAATGATCTTGCATTTGACATAAATGCACTCATTCAGAATAAACCGGAGGAAATCTTGCTGGATATCGCTTTTAATTCGGTTGAACTGCCGGTTAAACCGGTTTTTGATTTGTTGTATGTTCCTTTCGGGGAGTACCTGGAGGGGATTATGGTTGATGGTGAAACCTTTATCAATGGTACCTTAACAGGAATTATCGGAGATTCCATTTTGCCTGTATTTGATTTAAATGCCGATTTTAGTCAGATTGAGTTTGCTTATGAATCTTTGCCATACAAGTTTTTCGATGTGTCGGGTAAAGTTGATATTGTCATGGATCTGAATGACAATGAAAAATGGTATGTAAAGGTCTATGATTTTGATGGTAAAACAGGCAAATCTTCAATTTCCGGTGCTGCTTTTGTTGACCAACTGATGGGGGGGGATATGCGATTTGATATGGATGTGAAAGCCAGACTGAACCTCATCGACGTCAAACCTATGCTTCCGGATGATTTGCCGGTTGACATCAACGGGCTGGCCATTGGTAATGCAAAAATTAAATTCCTGTATTCTCAATTTATGGAGAATCAGTTTGATAAGATGCTGATTCAGGGTAAATTCAACGTGAAGGACCTGGTTGCTGATTATGACACTATCTCCCTTCGCAGCAAAGCAGCTCAATTGACCTTCCAGATGCCCAACATAAAAAGTAAACAAACTTCTTTTATTGAATTAGACCTTGTCTCCAAACTACTGGATGTGGAAATGGGTCAAAACACCAAAGTTGTCATCAAAGATTTGGAATTACTGGCTTCAACATCAAATGTATTGAATGAAAATCTTCCTTTGGCTGTGAACGGTGATTTCAAGGGAACGGATCTTACTGCCGGTATGGATAAACTAACTGTTTTTTCGGGCGACCCGAAAGGAAATTTTAACCTGATTATGGACATGCAGGATTCTACGGCTATTCCGGTATTTGATTGTGACTTCGATATGTCTAAACTTGCTGCATCCATGGATACAATACAAGTTGATATTGCAAATCCAAGAGGTGTAGTTCTTTATCATCCTGATGCACAAGATGTGAAACGTCCGTATATGCAGTTGGAGTATCACAGCGACTATCTTACCGCTCGTATGGGGCAAACAAAAATCACTACTGAGAACATCAGTGTGGATGCGGGTGTTACCTACGATGGGACACAACAGAATTTCTTGTTGCAATGGATTCCGAAAGGTTATGTAAAATTAAATCAGGGTCAAATCAGTACGCCTCAACTGGCTGCTGAAATTCAAATTCCTGCCATCGATTTTGATTTTACACCCGATGAATATTTGATCCGGGATAGTCGCCTGGTAATCGATAAATCTGATTTTCAACTGACAGGGCAACTGACCAATGTAAGACCGTTTCTCAGAGATGAAGGATTATTGAAAGGTGATTTTAATTTCCGTTCGCATACCACTGACGTGAATCAATTGTTGGATTTGGTAAGTGGGATGGGGTATGGTGAAGAGGAAACGGAAGTAAAAAAAGTAACACCTTCGACAAATGGTAGTAATGGCCCTTTCATGGTTCCCAAAGGGGTGGATATTTCTTTATATACAAGCATCAATGAAGCACTGGTTTCAAAAGATACCGCCCGCAATGTGCAGGGTACCGTTACGGTCAAAGATGGAGTCATGATTCTGGAAAGTATGTTATTTACCACCTCTGCTGCCAAGATGCAACTCACAGGCATGTATAAAAGTCCGCGTAGCAATCACTTGTTCACAGGTATTGACCTGCACATGCTTGAAATTGAGATTCCCGAATTGCTGAAACTGATTCCGGATGTGGATACCATCATGCCGATGTTGAGGTCGTTCGATGGAACGGGTGAATTTCATCTGGCCATCGAAACTTACCTGGATTCTGCCTATAACCTGAAAAAATCGACTTTATTGGGTGCGGCTTCGGTACGCGGACAAGACCTTGTTTTACTCGATGGCGAAACATTCACGGAAATTGCCAAAACGCTACGTTTCAATAAAAAAACAGAGAATAAAATCGACAGTCTTTCTGCTGAATTTACGGTCATCAAAAGCAATGTTTATGTGTATCCTTTCCTGATTGTAATGGATAAATACAAAGCC
>JAQWCZ010000129.1 GCA_028705705.1 Paludibacter sp. | reverse complement strand
TATTATTTAAATTCCCTTTGTTTATTTTATCTGTTATAACAATAGCATGTATTATAATTTTGCTGATTAAAATTGATCCATTGTCAATTCGTGTTGACAGATGGTCTGCTGTTACCTATTTTTTAGACAGTTTATTCAAAGGGGAGTACCCTTACGCAACTCATACTCATGTTAGTGAAAATAATTTTCCGTCTCCTTTTCCTATGTGGTATATTATTAATCTACCTTTTTATTTAACTGGAGACGTAGGGGTTGGATTAATTGTGTTTCTATGTTTGATTATTTATACATTTTATCTTTTTTCAAAATCATTTAAAAGAACTTTTGCTTTTTTAATTTTAATCATTTTGTCTCCTGCATACTGGTGGGAAGTTGCTGTCAGAAGTGATTCGCTGAATAATGGAATCTTGGTTTTATGTATAATTCTTTTTTATTACGTGAAGAAACTCTCAATTGAAAGAAATTTAATTTTAATTGCATTTATGAGTGGAATAATTGCTTCAACGCGATTATCTGCAATCTTACCTATTGCATTATTTATTTTCCCTTCTTTTCTGAAAATTTCATTTAGTAAAAAGACGACTTTTATTTCAATTGTAACGGGATTTGTTCTCTTGACATTTCTACCGTTTATATTATGGGATACTGAAAGCTGGATTTTCTTCCGTAGAAACCCGTTTATGTCTCAGTCAAGTATCGGTAATCCTCTACTTCTTTTAGTTATGATAATTTTAGGGATATTTATGGCAATGAAATGGCATAATCTAAATCAATTCCTTAACTTGACTTCAATTTTTATTTTCATCTTTATCCTCACTTCACAGCTAAATCTCATATTCACGAGAGGAATCAACGAATCTGTATTCACTGATAGTCTATATGATATTTCATATTTTAGTTTGCTTCTTCCTTATTGCATTGCTTTCTTGGCAAACAATATAACCACCCTCACCCCTTCTTTATCAGATTCATAAACTCCTCCCTCGTTTTTGCCTGCTGAAATACGCCGGTAAAATCTGACGTTGTAGTGATGGAATGTTGTTTCTGTACCCCACGCATTTGCATACACAAATGTTGCGCTTCCAGGATTACCATCACACCCAGGGGTTGCAGTGTTTTTTGAATACACTCCTTAATTTGGGTTGTCATACGCTCCTGCACTTGTAGGCGACGTGCATAGACTTCCACAATGCGGGCAATTTTACTTAAACCAGTAATATGATGATTGGGAATATAGGCTACATGTGCTTTGCCAAAAAAAGGCAACATATGGTGCTCACACATGGAGTAAAAATCAATGTCTTTTACAATAACCATCTGCCGGTAATCCTCTGAAAATTTAGCAGACATAAGTATTTCTTCCGGATTCTGATCATAACCCTGCATTAAAAACTGCATCGCCATGGAAACACGTTCGGGTGTTTTAAGCAATCCTTCTCTTGTTACATCTTCTCCGAGTAATTTGACAATCTCTTTGTAATGATCTGCTATCTGTGCTGTTTTTTCCGGATCAAAGGTCCCCGGCTTATTGTAATTAAAATCCATCTGCGTTTATTTATCTGAAACCAAAATCCGGTCTCTTACAGTATATGTTTCTTTTCTTAGCGCCGGAAATTTATTCAGTAATTCTTCTGAAAATTTACGGGCTTCTGGTAGGGTGTGAAAATCTCCTATCCTGACTTTCCAAAAAGGAGAATTGTAACTAACGTAAACATTCATATCCGGATATGCTCCCATCAGCATTTGTTCTAGATTAAATGCTTCTTCTCTCGCTGTACGTTGTGCGTTGCTTGAAAACACCTGTACTCTGTAACCATTTACAATAACACTGGAAGTTGTTGTATTATCAGTAATCAATTGCTCAATTCGTTTGTCCTGATGAAATATCACTTCACCACTTCCCGGCTTAACTTTTTCTGAAATAACCTTAAAAGCATTTTTCGTTGTATCAGGTTGAATACTGTCTGGCTTAACAGATTGTGCATTAATATATACAGATAAGAATGTTGTCAGGCCAATGAGAAGTATGTGCTTCATAAGTGAGTAAATTTTAAGCGCAAAGTTACAAAATCTTATGCTAAATCTCTCTATTATTTTTTTATCTTTGTTCCTGAATAATAAAACCAATGTTTATGCAAGTTAAATCAGGCATGGTTGCCGAAACTGTCATTATCGTTGCCGGAGGAAAAGGTGAGCGCATGCATACCGATATCCCAAAGCAATTTATAGAACTGAATTCCAGGCCAATTTTGATGCATACCATAGATGTTTTTTTTCAATACAACAGCCAAATAGAAGTGATTGTTGTACTTCCTGAAACACAAATTGAAAACTGGAGCCAGCTTTGCAAAAAGCATGCCTTTGACACTAAACACCGGGTAGTTAGCGGTGGCACTGTTCGTTTCGACTCGGTGAAAAACGGGCTTAAAGTTGCATCAGATAACGGACTGATTGCTATACACGATGGCGTGAGACCTTTGGTCAGCATGGAAACCATAGCTGCCTGTTTCAGTGAAGCCCGGATATCAGGTGCAGCCATACCAGTTATTCATCCTGTTGAAAGCATCAGGCAGATTGATGGAGAGAATAGCGTGGCGGTTGACAGAGATCAGTATAGGTTAGTGCAGACCCCACAGGTTTTTGAAACCAAAATACTGAAAAAGGCTTATTTACAGGATTTTTCTCCATTATTTACGGATGATGCATCCGTAGTGGAAGCCTCAGGAGTAAAAATCAGCCTGGTACAGGGGAATCGGGAAAATATCAAAATAACCACACCCTTTGATTTAAAATTAGCTGAAATGATGCGCTGAAATTTTTCGTTTATTTTGTGAGATTATGCAACTTGCTCATCTTGATATAAAATTTCTACCGGGTGTCGGACCCAAAAAAGCCGACCTGCTGGCAAAAGAATTAAATGTTCGTTCTGTAGATGACTTGGTACGACATTATCCATACAAATATATCGACCGCAGCCGGTTCTATTATCTACACGAAATTTCTGAAAATATGCCTTTTATCCAGGTAAAAGGACAAATTCTTCGCTTTGATAAAATCGGAACTGGACGTGGACAGCGATTATCTGCCATTTTTTCCGATGGTAAAGATACCATTGAACTGATTTGGTTTCAAGGGATTAAATTCGTGTTGGAAAAATACAAAACCGGAATCACTTACGTAATTTTTGGTAAGCCTTCATTTTTTAACGGAAAATTCAACATTGCCCATCCGGAAATAGATTTACCCGCACAATTACCTCCTGTTGAGAAACTGGGAATGCAACCATTCTATAACACAACGGAAAAGATGAAATCGGGTTTTCTGAATTCTAAAGCAATTCAGAAAATTATGCTGGGTGTCTTGCCATATTTACAATCCGGCGTTTCTGATACGCTCCCGGCTTATGTGCTGAAAAAATATGCGCTGATGAACCTGACAGATGCACTGATTAATATTCATTTCCCCAAAAATGCTCATGCGCTTAATAAAGCCCGTCAGCGACTCAAGTTTGAAGAGTTATTTTATATACAACTGAATATTCTCCAACAAACTAAATGGAGGGAGCAAAATTTACGTGGATTGATGATGAAAAAAGTCGGGCATTTTTTCAATACTTTTTATCGTAATTATCTGCCTTTTGAACTGACCGGTGCACAAAAAAGAGTCCTGAAAGAAATTCATACCGATGTGGCCAGCGGAAAACAAATGAATCGCCTCTTACAGGGCGATGTTGGAAGTGGAAAAACCTTAGTTGCTTTTATGGCTATTTTAATCGCGATAGATAATGGTTACCAGGGTTGTATTATGGCACCAACCGAAATATTAGCCAACCAACATTTCAACACCCTCAAAGAATTTATCAGGGATTTAGGTGTGAATATATCTCTTCTTACCGGCTCTACCCGACCGAAAGAGCGGGAGCGAATCCATACAGCACTGCAATCAGGCGAACTACATATATTAGTCGGCACTCATGCCCTGATTGAAGATGTAGTTCAGTTCAAGAATCTGGGATTAGTGGTTATTGACGAACAACACCGCTTTGGAGTAGAGCAACGCTCTAAACTGTGGAAGAAAAACACCCAACCACCCCATGTGCTGGTTATGACCGCCACACCTATTCCACGCACTTTAGCCATGACCCTTTACGGCGATCTGAGTGTGTCAGTTATCGATGAACTTCCACCCGGACGAAAACCGATACAAACTTATCATTATTATGAAAACAAAAGGCAGGCGCTGAATGGCTTCATTTATAAACAAATTCAAGCAGGCAGGCAGGTGTATGTTGTTTATCCGTTAATTGAAGAGTCCGAGAAAATGGATCTACAAAATGTAACCGAAGGTTTTGAGTACTTCAGGGATTGCTTTCCTGATTCCAAGGTTAGTATGGTGCATGGTAAACTCAAAACGGCAGAAAAAGACCATCAGATGCAGTTGTTTGTTTCTGGTAAAACTCAAATCATGGTCGCTACAACGGTAATCGAAGTGGGCGTGAATGTTCCGAATGCATCAGTCATGATCATTGAAAATGCTGAGAGATTCGGACTTTCCCAACTTCATCAGCTCAGGGGACGAGTTGGTCGTGGGGCAGAACAATCGTATTGTATTCTATTGACCGGCTTTAAACTCGCTACGGAAACCCGGAAAAGAATGGAAATTCTCACTCGCACAAATGACGGCTTTGAAATAGCAGAAGCCGATTTACAACTCAGGGGACCCGGCGATCTGGAAGGAACACAACAAAGCGGTATCCCGTTTGAACTGAAAATTGCCAACTTAGCGCAGGATGGTAAAATGCTGGAAATTGCCCGTAATTTTGCCATCGAAATACTAAATGATGACCCTACATTAGAAAAACCGGATAATGTCATCCTTGCTTCTCAATTGAAGAAATTAAAGACAAATGTTATAAACTGGGGGATTATTAGTTAAAAATGCCGAATTGGTTTGGCTGACAAAGCATATTTTTTTATCTTTGAAAGATTTTAACCGCTTTTATAAATACTTGAATATCATGGAGAAAACACTTATTATCATAAAACCAGGTACCTTACAAAGGGGACTTACCGGAGAAATCATCCAGCGATTCGAAAAAAAAGGACTTCAAATTTGCGGCATGAAAATGATTCAACTCACAGACGAAATCCTACATGAGCATTATGCGCATTTAGCGCAAAAACCTTTTTTTAAGCGCATTAAAGATTCTATGATGGACACTCCTGTGATTGTTTGTTGTCTGAAAGGTTTAGATGCTGTCCGGATTGTTCGCGCTATGGCTGGTGTGACAAATGGACGCGATGCAGCTCCCGGTACCATCAGAGGTGATTATAGTGTAAGTGTACAAGAAAATATTATACACGCATCTGATTCGGTTGAAACGGCAGCAATCGAATTAAAAAGATTTTTTAAAGAAGAAGAAATTTTTGATTATACCATGAATCAACTGAATTCTTTATACGCTAACGATGAAATTTGAATAATAGACGACCATTTTGCTTATGAGATTTACACGAGGATTCCTGATTTTAATGCTGGCATTACTTATTTTGCTATCAAATACCGCTTTTGCAAACGACAAAGACAAAAAAATCACTTCCATAAACCTGCACAATGATACTACCAATATTTATCAGGAATTACTCAATGACGAAACGGATGATTTGATGGAAAACCATCCTGCTGATGATATTTACAATAATATCTGGACAAGTACGAAATTAAATCCTTATAAAATTCCCATCGACAGTCTGCCTGATTCTGTTAAAATTGATTTATCAACATTCTGTGTGCCTGTTCAGGGGCATATTACTTCTCATTTTGGTCCACGTAGATATCGTTATCATTATGGAACTGATGTAAAACTAAATACCGGAGATACAGTTGTATCTTCGTTCGCCGGTAAAATCCGCATTATTGACTACGATAGAAGAGGATATGGTCATTATGTCGTTATCAGGCATGATAATGGATTAGAAACAGTCTATGCTCATCTTTCTGAAATACTGGTTACACTTGA
>JAQWCZ010000128.1 GCA_028705705.1 Paludibacter sp. | reverse complement strand
TTAGACGCTAACAGGAATGCAGAGATTGGTTTTCTGTACGTTGAAACTGTCAACTGCAGGTTTATTCAGTTTTATTTCCGGATTTCTGAACGAAAAATAAGCGGCCAGGTCACGCGCTACGCCGAAATGAGAAGCGGCATCGATGCGGTTGGGCGTGATGTCCACTTCAATCAGGTAATCATCTTCGATACTGTAATATTCTTTTGCCGGCATGCCCACCGGGGCGTCTTCCGGTAACACAATGATTCCGGCATGACTGGTACCCATCCCGATTTCATCTTCCGCGCAAATCATCCCGAATGATTCAACGCCCCTGATTTTGGAACGTTTGATGGTAAAGCTTTCTTCTCCGGCATACAGTACCGTGCCGATGGTGGCGAATACTACTTTCTGACCGGCAGCCACGTTGGGTGCACCGCATACGACCTGTAAAGGTTCACCGGAACCAATGTTCACCGTCGTTACGTGCAAATGATCTGAATTTTCATGCTTGGCGCAGGTCAGGACTTCTCCAATGACCAGCCCCTCTAATCCACCTTTGATAGTTTGAACTTTTTCAACACCTCCGACTTCCAATCCGATGGAAGTCAGTATTTTGCCGGTTTCTTCTGCAGGAAGATCAATATTGATGTATTGCTTTAACCAATTATAGGAAATATTCATGACGGGATGTATTTTTTATTGACCGGCAAAGATAAGGAAATTAGCGGAAAAGTGAAAACAGAAAGCGGAAAACTGTCGGCTGAATAACTTAAAAAATTCACATAAAGTTTTGAAGTGTGCAAAAAATAATTATTTTTGCAACCGATAAATTTAATATCTAATCAAAATATCATGATAAAAGAAAACTTTATCCGTCTTTTTGAGGATGCTTTTCGGAAATATTGGGGTATGCCTGCTTACAGTAATTATGGGGAAAATATTACCCTGACTTATGCAGATGTGGCCAATCGGGTGGCAAAAGTGCATATCCTGTTCGAACAATGCAATATTCAACCTTTTGATAAAATCGCATTGATAGGCCGGAATAACGCCAACTGGGCAATTACCTATATTGCAACAGTAACTTATGGGGCTATTATTGTACCGATTCTACAGGATTTTAACGCCAATGACGTGCATCATATCACCAACCATTCCGAGTCGAAATTGCTGTTTACAAGTGATAATATATGGGAAAATTTGGAAGAAGAAAAGTTGACAACTGTAAAGGCGGTCTTTTCACTCACGGATTTTAATTGCATCACCATCATCGATAGGAAAGAAAATGAAGAGCAAAATGATTTTGCTCCGGTGATTGAACTAAATCAAGTGAAGCCGGAAGTTATCAATACGTTGTTTCGATCTAAATATCCACATGGTTTCCATAAAGACCATGTGCGTTACATTGACAAATCAAATGCGGAATTAGTGTCGATTAACTATACGTCGGGCACAACAGGTTTCAGTAAAGGGGTAATGACCAGTGGAAATGCGCTGGCTGGCAATATTGTTTTTGCCATAGGAACCGGTATCATCAAAGAAGGATATAAAATGATCTCATTTTTACCCCTGGCACATGCCTATGGTTGCGCTTTTGATTTTCTGACAGCAACCTGCCGCGGATGTCATGTACATTTTATCGGAAAAGTGCCTTCTCCGAAAATTTTACTGACAGCTTTTGCCGAAGTCAAACCGAATGTAATATTCCTTGTTCCGCTAATCATTGAAAAAATTTATAAGAAACAGATTCAACCTCTTATTGCAAAACCAACCATCCGGTGGGTATTGAGATTGCCTTTCCTGGATCAAACCATTCTATCGACGATTCGCAAGAAACTGATTCATGCCTTCGGGGGCGAATTTGCCCAGTTGGTTTGTGGGGGTGCTCCTATGAATGCTGAAGTAGAAGATTTTCTGCAAAAAATCAAATTCCCTTACACAGTAGGATATGGCATGACTGAATGTGCACCTTTAATTAGTTTTACTCCGGCCGATCAATTCAAACCAAAGTCGGCTGGAGCTGTCATTCCGCAAATGGAAGCCAAAGTTATGGATCCTGATCCGAATACCGGAATTGGAGAACTTTGTGTTAGAGGAGAAAATCTGATGTCGGGATATTTTAAAAATCAGGAAGCTACCGATAGTATCATGGATGAGGAAGGATGGTTGCATACGGGTGACTTGGGTATGATTGAGGAAGACGGAACCATCTTTATCCGGGGCAGAAGCAAGAGCATGATTTTAGGCCCGAGCGGGCAAAATATATATCCGGAAGAAATAGAAGCAAAATTAAATAACATGCCTTTTGTGATGGAAAGCCTTGTTGTTGAAAATAATGGTCGTTTACATGCGTTGGTATATCCTGATTATGAGGCGGTAGATATCGAAAAACTCGATCAAAAACAATTGGAAAAGGTGATGGAAGAAAATAGAATTGCGTTGAATAACATCGTTGCATCCTTTGAATCAATTGCTAAAATTCACTTATATCCCAATGAATTTGAGAAAACACCTAAAAAAAGTATCAAAAGGTATTTATATGCCACTGCTTTTAATAACAAACAAAGTGTTGAAAATCAACGAGTTGTTTGAAGTGTGAAAAAAAGTTGAAAAAAAATAAAAAAAAACATTGAAAAAGTTTTTTCATTCTAAAAAATAGATGTAATTTTGCGAAGATTTTGAATTGCAAACTAATATGTCGAATTTTTAAAAAGATTTTAAAAAATGAAAAAAGTAATTTTATTTTTTGCTGTTGCTGCAGTATTTGCTGCATGTGCACCAAAAGCTGCTGAAAACACAGAAGAAGCTGTTGATACTGTAGCTGTTGTTGAAGAAGTAGTTGTTGCTGACACTGCTGCTGTTGATACAACTGTAGTTGAAGCTGCTGCTGAAGAAGCTCCTGCTCAACAGTAATTTTTAGCTAAAAGAACAAAGAAAGTCCGTTATTTTAACGGACTTTTTTGTTTTTATACTATTTTATTTATTCCAGTACCTCCTCAAATTTCCCTCGTTTTCATGTTAATCAAAAATTTTCATGTATTTTTGCATTCCATAAAAAAATATCGACATGTTATTAAGAATTGCAGTACAAGCTAAAGGTCGTTTGTTTGAAGAAACAATGGCACTGCTGAGTGAAACAGGCATAAAACTCGAATCGGGAAAAAGGCTTTTGTTGGTTCCGGCGAGGAATTTTCCACTGGAAGTGCTTTTCCTGCGCGATGATGATATTCCCCAGTCGGTTGCCGACGGGGTAGCAGATGTGGGTATTGTTGGCGAAAATGAATTCGCCGAAAAGAAGAAAAATGCCATCATTACCAAGCGCCTGGGATTCAGTAAATGTCGTTTGTCATTAGCTATTCCCAAAGAAATCGAATATCCCGGCATCCAATGGTTTAACGGTAAAGTGATTGCCACTTCCTATCCGGAGATATTAAAAGATTATCTGAAAAGTCAGCAAGTTAAAGCCGATGTACACGTGATTACAGGCTCGGTTGAGGTAGCGCCTGGAATCGGATTGGCCGATGCCATTTTTGATATCGTTAGTTCCGGGAGTACCTTGGTGACCAATCACCTGAAAGAAGTGGAGGTCTTGATGAAATCGGAAGCTATTCTGATTCAGCATCCGGCACTCTCAAAAGAAAAACTGGGAATTCTGAATGAATTTTTGTTCAGAATTGAGGCCGTTCAATTGGCTGAAGATAAAAAGTATGTGCTGATGAATGTTCCTTCTGAAAACATCAAACAGATTACTGAAGTGCTGCCCGGCATGAAAAGTCCGACCATCCTACCACTGGCTAAAGAAGGTTGGAGTTCGTTGCATGCCGTGATCAACGAAAAAGAATTCTGGGACATCATTGGTAAACTGAAGAACCTGGGAGCAGAAGGAATCCTCGTTGTTCCGATAGAAAAAATGATTTTATAGGATTTTGTTGTCATGAACCTTTGCATTGATCAGGGAAATTCACGTACCAAAGTTGCTGTTTTCGACAGTAATAATATTGTATATGAAGCTACTTTTGATCCAGCGAAAACCGAACATAAGATTAACGAAATACTCGGTGATTTTCAGGTTGAGAATGCCATTCTTTCGAGTGTTGTGAAAGAAAACACAGCGTTCGAACAACAGTTGCAACATGCATGTGAAAGATTTATTAATCTGAATCATCTAACACCACTGCCCATCAAAAACACCTATCAAACCCCTGAAACACTTGGTAATGACAGGTTGGCAGCAGTGGTGGGAGCGGTAGCTTTACAACCTGAAACAGATATTTTGGTCATTGATGCTGGCACTGCTGTCACGTATGATTTTATTGACGCATCAGGTGTTTATCATGGCGGTAATATTGCCCCGGGTATAGAAATGAGGTTTGAAGCTTTGCATACTTTTACGCAAAAACTTCCGTTAGTGAAAGTTGACGCCAATGTGGACTTCTTAGGTAAGGATACACAATCTGCTATCCAATCAGGTGTTTTGTATGGCATTGTGTTAGAGATAGATGGGTATGTTGAACGACTTATGCTAAAATATCCTAAACTTTCAGTATTTTTAACAGGAGGCAATGCTCTTCTCTTTGATAACAAGTTAAAAAGTCGCATCTTTGCAGATAAAAATTTAGTATTAACAGGACTCAATCGTATATTACAATATAATGTTAAATAAAATACACCCGGTTTTATTGGTTTTTCTTCTTTTTTTTGTTCAATTGTCTGTTGGTCAAAACAATACCAATTCGCCTTACACACGATACGGATTTGGTGAATTGGTGGATGTTAATTCCGCGGAACAACGTGCTATGGGGGGAACAGCTTTGGGTATGAGAAACGGAAGTTCAATCAATGCAGCCAATCCGGCTTCTTACAACGTAGTGGATTCAACCACTTTTATGTTTGACTTTGGATTAACGGGTTTATATTCTCGTTTTTCTGAAGCGGGTGGAGGTAAGAAAACCAGTTTTAATTCTAACCTGGAATATGTCAACCTGCAATTTCCAATAACCAAATGGTTGGGATTCAGTGCCGGAATGTTACCTTATTCTTTTTCGGGATATGACTTCTATGACACTGATTCAGTTGTCATGCCTGATAACACCACCAATCCGTCGTATGCCTATTATTCGAGAAAATACACCGGCGCAGGCGGTATTAGCCAGGTTTATTCCGGACTCGGTTTGAAACTGTTTAACCATGTATCGCTGGGAGTTAACGCCTATTACATGTTCGGAGACGTAACAAATAGCAGAACTGTTTCATTTTCCAATGATGAATTCAGTTCTTCAACATCCATACAAGACAACGCTATTTCAGTGAGTAATTTCAGATTCAGGTATGGATTACAAATTTTTCACACTTTAAAGGATAAACATGATATAACACTGGGAGTGATTTATGAAAATAAAGCTCCTTTTAACGGGAAATTTGTTCAGTACAATCGTGCTGTACCAGCAGATACCATTCGGTATAATCATCACTTTGAATTGCCGCAGGTGTTTGGAGTCGGTTTGAATTACACTTTTAATAAGAAATTGAGCTTGTCGGCTGATTATATAATGCAACAGTGGGGTGATGCGCTGTTTTTCGGTAAAACAGATAGTCTGAGTAACAGAAGCAAAATAGCACTGGGTGCTGAATACATACCCAATCCCAGAGGAAATAAATACACGGACAGGATGCGTTATCGTGCGGGTTTAAACTTACATGATCCCTATTATAAAATTCCGGGAATAAATCCGGTAAAAAACTTTGGTATAACTTTTGGAATTGGCTTCCCGTTGCGTACCAGTAATACCATGATAAATACTTCAATTGAATATGGGAAATCCGGTGAGAAAAATACATTCAGGGAAGATTATTTCAAGTTTACTTTAAACGCAACTTTCAACGAGAACTGGTTCTTTAAAAGAAAATTATAAAATTTGAGAAATAAAATAAGTATATGAAAAAGCTAATTGTACTGATGTTGAGCATCGTTGTATTAACCAACTGTTATGCTCAGAGAAGATCTAAAAAAGCCCCTAAAGAAGAAGTGGCACCCCAAACTGAAGTGGCGGCTCCGCAGCCGGCCGAACAATCTGAAGTGCCTGTAATTACAGAAGAGTG
>JAQWCZ010000127.1 GCA_028705705.1 Paludibacter sp. | reverse complement strand
GGTGAGTACTACCGGCTTTTCGGTGCCGAACAACATACCCCCGATTTCTGCGTGTGCAAAGGTAACCATACTTTTGTAAAAAATATTCGCTGAAACGAAACTTGGGAAAATTAAAATATCGGCATCACCCGAAATAGGGGTGTCAACCTGTTTGATTTTACCCAGTTCGGGATTGATGGCTAAGAACAAATCCAGGGGGCCCGCGATGATGGCATCCCCGAATTCGCCAGTTTGTCCGAGTTCCAGGATTTTCCGGTAATCCTCCATAAAGCTGAGTTTAAGGTTCATTTTTTCTGTTCCGTGCATCAGAGCTACTTTGGGTTTACGGATGCCGAAATTTTTTGCCGTTTCAATGGCATAGTGGATAATGGTGGTGCGTTGCCTCACATTGGGTTCTGGAATCACAGCCGGATCGGTGATAAATAAAAACTTAGGATAACCCGGTATTTCAATAGCGGCAATGAAAGTGACAACATTTCCATAAGGCACTAGTCCAATTTCTTTTTTCATCACAGCACGTAGCAATATATCCGTGTTCACAAGTCCTTTCATGAGAATGTCTGCTTCTCCGGATTTAACCATCTCAACAGCCAGGGTTGAAGCTGCTACCGGATCACCACAATCAATAAATTGTAAACCCTGTTTTTTTTCAAGCGACTGAATGTCATAGTCTCTCGGATTTCCGATGATTTGTGCACTTGCGAACCCCATGCTGACAGCACGGGTTATTGCCTCTAAGGAGTTAGCATCAGCCGGGTTTACCACCACAAACTTCTTGCTTTTGCTGACCTGCTTAAGATGACTGGTAAGTTCTGAAAATGACCTGATAGCAAGCATATATTATTGTTTGTGAATTTTTACAAATATATGGTTTTTTATCTGTTAAAAAGAATATTCTTTGTATCTTTGAACGGTTTTTTTGATCCTTCGCTACGCTCAGTATGACAGTAGTAAAAAGTGATATCAAAAGAACGACGCAATTTATACAAAATTTTGTATCAACATGAACAGATTCAAATTACTGAACAATGTTTTCGGATGGCTGGCATTTGCCATCGCTGCTGCGACTTACCTTTCAACGATGGAACCTACAGCCAGTTTCTGGGATTGTGGCGAGTTTATCGCATCTGCTTATAAATTAGATGTGGGACATCCCCCCGGAGCGCCGTTTTTTATGCTGACAGGTCGTTTTTTCTCCCTCTTTGCCTCTGATCCGACACAGGTGGCTTTGATGGTTAATGCGTTATCGGCTATCGCGAGTGCGTTTACCATCCTGTTTCTGTTCTGGACCATCACACACTTGGCGCGTAAAATAGTTGTTAAAAATGAAGATGAATATACTTTTGCCAACATAGTAGGTATCCTCGGTTCCGGTATGGTGGGCGCTTTGGCTTATACTTTTTCTGATACTTTCTGGTTTTCAGCCGTGGAAGGGGAAGTGTATGCTTATTCTTCGCTGTTTACCGCCGTCGTTTTCTGGTTAATCCTGAAATGGGAACAGGTGGCCGACAAACCGGGTTCTGATAAATGGTTGATCCTAATTGCTTATCTGATGGGCCTTTCCATCGGGGTTCACTTGTTGAACCTGCTGGCCATCCCCGCTATCGCGCTGGTATATTATTTCCGCAACTATAAAGTAACACCCTGGGGCGTAGTTGGTGCTATGTTGATTTCGGTGGCAATTCTGGGAACGGTGTTGTACGGTATTATCCCTGGATTCGTGGAAGTGGCCAGTCAGTTCGAACTGCTGTTTGTAAACGGTTTCGGCTTTGCCTACAATACGGGTATGTATGTGTACATTGTGCTGACAGTGGCTATCTTAGCCTGGTCGATTTTTGAAACATACACCCATAAGCATTATACCAGGATGGTTATTTCATTCCTGGCAGCCATTACCATCGTCGGAATTCCTTTCTTCGGAAGTAATTTTATACTTGGTTTTATAATCATCGGTGTATTGGCCTATTTGTTTTTTAAATTGAAGAAATTTGTCAATTCCCGCTGGTTGAATACGGCTGTGTTGATGATCACGGTAATATTAATCGGTTATTCTTCTTATACGGTAATTGTTATCCGTTCTGCTGCCAATCCACCGATGGATCAAAATTCGCCGGATAATGTGTTTGCCCTGAAATACTACCTGAACAGGGAGCAGTATGGCGACAGACCTTTATTATACGGACAGGCATACAACGCTCCGGTTAAACTCGAAATCAAAGGAAATACCTGTATCCCGATGTATAAAACAGGAGCTCCTTCTTATGCTCCGGTTCCAAAAACAGATGCCAATGAAAAGGATCGTTATTTTGTAACGGGTCATAAACTGGATTACATCATGGATGATCGTTTTAATATGTTCTTCCCGAGGATGTATAGTTCCAGTCCGGCACATGTCAGCGCCTACAAAGCCTGGGGCGATGTGAAAGGAAAACGGGTGCGGTTTGATTATTGCGGACAGGAAAGAACGGAGTATGTGCCTACTTTTGCTGAAAATATGAAGTTCTTTTTCAATTATCAACTGAATTTTATGTATTTCAGGTATTTCATGTGGAATTTCAGCGGTCGTCAGAACGATATTCAGGGGCATGGGGAAGTGGACCGCGGTAACTGGATTACCGGTATTAAGTTTATTGATGACAAATTAGTAGGCGATCAGACCAATCTTCCATCGGAACTGAAAGAAAATAAAGGAAGAAATGAATATTATATGTTGCCGCTGTTGCTCGGTATTATCGGAATTTTGTTTTTGATTTACAGTGGTAAGGAAGGCAAACATTCATTCTGGATTACGACCCTGCTGTTTTTCCTGACAGGAATCGCCATTGTGATTTACCTGAATCAGACGCCTTATCAGCCACGTGAACGGGATTATGCGTACGCAGGTTCTTTCTATGCATTCAGCATCTGGATCGGAATTGGAGTGCTTGGATTAATCCGTTTCTTTGAAAAATATCTGCCGAAAACGCTTGTATCAGTTGTAGTTTCGGTAGCTGCATTGGGTGTTCCTGCCCTGATGGCAGTTGAAAACTGGGATGATCACGACAGAAGTAATCGCTATGTAGCCCGGGATTTCGGACATAACTATTTAACATCCTGTAAAGAAGATGCAATCATCTTCTCGAATGGTGATAATGATACTTTTCCTTTGTGGTATAATCAGGAAGTGGAAGGCAATCGTACGGATGTGCGGGTTTGTAATCTTAGTTATTTGCAAACCGATTGGTATATTGATCAGATGAAACGACAAGCATATCAGTCTAGCCCGCTTCCAATATCATGGAGTCCACAACAATATATTTCAGGTATTAATGAGGTTATTTCTATACGTGATATTCAGAAAACACCAATAGATGTTAAAACTGCCTTCAGAATTGCGTTGGATCCGGAAATAAAAATTGAAGGAGAAAATATTATACCTTCAAAACAATTGTTCATCCCTGTTGATAAAAATGAGGTAATCAGCTCCGGAACAATCGATTCTACGCGCGTGGATGAAATTATTCCTCAGATTATGATTGATCTTAGCAGCAAATCTCGTCTAACCAAAAGCGAGTTGATGGTCATCGAGATGTTGAATGAAAACAAATGGAAACGCCCGGTTTATTTTGCGGTAACGGTAGGGGATGATTACTATCTTGGACTGAACGATTACTTTGAACTGACTGGTCTGGCTTATCAGGTAATGCCGGTAAGTACCGGAGGAAAAGGGGCAAGTGTGAATACCAAAGAAATGTACGAAAACATGATGCATAAGTTCCGCTGGGGTAATGTGGCTGATCCGAAAGTGTATTTGGATGAAAACACCCTGCGGATGTGCCGCACACACCGGATGATGTTCTCGCAATTAGTGGGCGCGTTGATACAGGAAAATGATACGGTAAGGGCTAAAAAAGCGCTGGATTTTGCCATGGAAGTGCTTCCGGGAACAACAGTCCGGCATGATTATACTTCGGTATTGCTCGCTGAATACTATTATGCACTGGGTGAATTTACTAAAGGGACTGAAATCATGGATTTTGTGGCGAATGATTGTCTGGAAAATCTGGAGTGGTATTTTCACCTGACAAGTACCCAACGCAAGAGCGTGGAAAGTCGTATCGGACATAATTTCGGGGTGTTAAATCATGTGCTTCAACTGGCACAACAATATGAACAAAAGCATCTTACAGAAAAATATCTACCGGCGTTTGAAAAACTTTCGCAGCGGGTCAGCATGTAAGGATTGAATGATGCAGTTCCCACGTTTTTTAAGACCTTTATTTGGGAAATTAACCTGGAGGGTGAAAACCAAATCGAAGTTGATTTACCTGACTTTCGATGACGGACCCGTTCCGGAGGTGACTCCGCAGGTGCTTGATATATTAGATGAATACGGTTGGAAAGCGACTTTTTTCTGTGTGGGTGACAATGTGCGGAAATATCCTGAGGTCTATCAGGAAGTGTTGAGGAGAGGTCACCGTGTTGGAAACCATAGCTTTAATCACATCAGGGGTTATCGCTATCCGGTGGAAGATTATGTGGATAATGTGAAAAAGGCATCAGTTTACATTGAAAGCCGCTTGTTTCGTCCCCCGCACGGTAGAATCACTTTCTCACAGATAAAAGCCCTGAAAGAGGACTATGATATCGTGATGTGGGACGTGATTACTTTTGATTATGATAGGAAGAAGAAACCGGAACAAATCATGCAGACGTTGAGAAGATACCTGCGCAGGGGTTCAGTCGTGGTGTTTCATGATTCGATCAAAGCAAAGGAAAATGTGCTGACAGTCCTGCCGCAGGCGTTGGCATACTGGAAAGAAAAAGGATACAGTTTCGGCTTGTTACAATGTGTTTTATAATGATTCGTAAAAGTGCGGATCATCATTTTGTTTGTTTTAACTATGAAAGAGCTTGTTTTACATTACATCTGGCAGCATAAGCTGTTTGTGCAGCATGATTTGCACACCACCGACGGTCAGCGGATCGAGGTAATTGATGTGGGAAAACCGAATACCCATGCTGGTCCCGATTTTTTCAATGCCAAGATCAGAATCGGGAAAACCGTTTGGGCTGGCAATGTGGAGATCCACAACCTGGCATCAGACTGGAACAAACACCGGCATCAGCAGGATAAAAATTACGGCAATGTAATTTTGCATGTAGTGAAAAAAGCGGATGTGCCTGTTTTTCTGGTTGATGGTCAGAAGTTACCCCAATTGGAGTTGTCGTATGCAGCAACGATTGAAGCAAATTATGAAACGCTGGTGTCAGATACGAAGTGGATTGCTTGCGCGGATAAAATCAGTCAGGTTCCGGATGTTTTTATTCAATCATGGATGAGTGCTTTGCTGCTGGAAAGAATGGAGCAAAAGGTTCAGGAAGTTAACGCATTACTTCAGTCCGGGAGTTATCACTGGGAAGAAACTTGTTTTGTGATTGTCAGCAAATGTTTTGGATTTTCAGTGAATAATGAAGCTTTTCTCAGGTTGGCTAAATCCATTCCGCTGATGTTGATCTTGAAGAACTGCCGGGATGTGACTCAATTGGAAGCTTTGCTGTTCGGTCAATCGGGTTTGCTGAAAGAATTAACTTGTCAGGATGACTATATTGAAGAATTGAAGTGGGAATATGCCTTTCTGCAACAGAAATATCAATTGCAACCCATGGATGGAAAACAGTGGCGGTTGTTGCGGTTGCGACCTGATAACTTCCCGTACATCCGCATCGCGCAGCTTGCGTCTTTGTTTTATAAAAGGCAACGATTGTTTTCGCAATTGCTTGACAAACAGGATGTAGTATTGCTGATGCAGTTGTTTGATGCGGTTGAAGTTTCCGACTATTGGAAGAACCATTATATACCGGGTGAGGTACATGCTCCCAAATCGAAGAAATTAGGACAGGAATCAGTTTATGGTATTTTGATCAACGCGGTTGCACCCTTACTCTTTTGTTACGGAGCACATAAACAACTTCAGTCATTGAAAGATAAAGTCCTGCTGATGTTGGATAATATTCCGGCTGAGCATAATTATATTACCCGCAGGTGGCGAGAAATGGGTTTGACATTTAATTCAGCAGCCGATTCGCAAGCGCTGATTTGTTTGTATAAAAAATATTGCGAAGCCAAGAATTGTTTAAGATGCAGGATAGGGTATAAGGTGCTGACACTTTAGGTCACCAGTCGCCAGT
>JAQWCZ010000126.1 GCA_028705705.1 Paludibacter sp. | reverse complement strand
ATTTAAAGCGATGAATATGTTGAATCCTGAATACCGGTTAACCAGGGAAGGGGCAACTGAAGAAGCGATTCCCGCAGTTGTTATACGAGGTTACAAAAAAGGTGTAAACTTAGATATTGGAATTACATATAAATTTTAGGAGCAATTTGAAAATAGAATATAAACATTACTCAATTAATAACAATTTAAAACGATTAAAAATGAAAAAGCTATTATTAGGTTTCGCAATCTTGAGCATGTTATTTACTTCTTGTGAAGATGGTAATAACAATGGTGATCCGGTACTTGACAATGAACTGAGCGGTGATATATCGACAGAGCTTACGCTTGATGCAAGTGTTGAATACAAACTGGTAGGTGCTTTGCAGATAGTTAACGGAGGTGTTCTCAGGATTCCTGCCGGTACAGTTATCAAAGCTGAGAAAGGGTTTAATAAATATATTCTTGTTGAGCAAGGTGGAAAAATTTATATTAATGGTACAGCAGAAAAACCAGTAACCATGACATCAGCGGCAACGAACCCGGGTATAGGCGACTGGGGAGGTTTGATTATCAATGGTAAAGCTACACTTTCTGGTCCCACTGGAGAAGTTACTACGGCAACTACCGAAATCAACCCTTCTGTACTTTATGGTGGTAACGTTGATAATGATAATTCGGGTGAGATTGCATATCTTAAACTGTTTTATACAGGAGCAAAATCATCTGCCAATATTGAACATAACGGTCTTACACTGAATGGTGTAGGCAGTGGAACTAAGATTGAAAATATTTTTGTGTTAAATGGCGCAGATGATGGTATTGAATTTTTTGGAGGTTCCGTAAATGTAAAGAATTTGTTGGTTGTGAATTCAGAAGATGATATGTTCGACGTAACCCAGGGCTGGAAAGGTACATTAGACAATGCCTATGGTATCTGGGAAGCCGGTTATAGTAGCACGGAAGGTGACCCTCGCGGACTGGAACTTGATGGTAACTTCGATGGTCTTACCCCTGATGATATCAATCAATCTGATTTCACATTCAAAAACATCACGGTAGTAAACAAATCTGATTTTGAAATGCATGATGCGATTAAGGTTCGTCGTGGTGCAAAAGCTAATATATCTAACATATTGGTTAAAGGAAAAATTAAAGACTTAATTGATATGGAAGACGGAAAAGGAAATGGAAACCCCGCAACCGTTATCGAATACAAGGCTGTAGAGATAACAAATACGACGATTAAAAATCCGGGTGGCGCTTCTATTATAGAAAAAAATGCAAATTCCGGTGCAAATACATCTATATTTGCATGGACTGGCTATGAATTTTAATAATACCAGCATGTTGGAGATTTGTTGGGTTTTTAAAAATATTATCGTATGAATATCAAAAACATTTTAATAATGCTTCTGGCTGGAACAAGCCTTTTAGCTCAACAAAACAATATTGTGATCAGTAATGGCATTTTCTTTTCAGATGCCGGTCAAACCAAGTTGTATAACGGAGAATACAAGGAATTCTATGAAAATGGTGCGCTGAAACTGGAAATGAACATCCGTGAAGGTAAACCGGAGGGTGCGTACATTGTTTATTTTCAGAATGGTCGCCCCAATGAAGTGAGGGCATACCGAAACGGAGAGTTTCATGGGATATGGAGAACTTATAATGAAGCAGGAATGCTCATTGCCGAAGCAGAATACCGTAACAATAAAAAACATGGCACTTGGCATGTGTGGGACGATACCGGTGTTATGCGCTACGAAATGCAATACAATAATGGCAGGAAATCCGGAACCTGGTATATGTGGGATGAAAAAGGCAAATTAATTTCCGAAAAACAATATTAACTTGTAGGGAACTGTCTCAAAACAAGCCTTTTTATGCTATATTATTTCATATCATTGTATAATCTCTGTCACATTTTTGTAATGTTATCCCCTTATTTTTGTATCGTGAAAATGTAAAAAACAACATAAAACATATCAACATGAAAAAGGTATTTTTATTGGTTATCGTGACATTGTTGACATTCAGCAATGTCAACGCAAAGGGAAAAATTGAACAGGACATGCATGTGGAAGTTGCAACTTCAGGGAGTAAACTTTATGGTGTGGTGCTCGATAAACAAACAAATGAAAGTCTGGCTGGCGTTGCCGTATATGTTGCCGGACAAAAAATATATACTGATTTTGATGGAAACTTTAACTTCAATCCCATTTCAAAAGGAAAACATGAAGTGAGAATAAGCATGATTTCTTATCAGGATCAAATCATAACAGTGGATACTAACAAACAAAAACATCTTGAAATTCAGCTTAGTCAGCGTTAAGGCATCAATTTTTAATCTAAACGGGGCTGTTTCGTTCTTTTGACGGAACAGCTTTTTTGTTTTTATTCATTTGTTATTTTGTCAGTATTGATAATAATTGAAAATCATGTACATTTGTAACACGAATGTAACATCTATTACATATTGTCGAAATAATAACGAACTAAATTTGTAACGGTTATTTATTCACAATTAATTTTTCAAAATGAATCCATACCGTATTTTAGTAGTTGACGATGAAGAAGATTTATGCGAGATTCTTCAGTTTAATCTTGAAACAGAAGGCTATGTGGTTGAAGTCGCTTATAGTGCAGAAGAAGCTCTAAAGCTGGATGTGTCATCTTTTCACCTGATTTTGCTGGATGTAATGATGGGTGAGATGTCGGGTTTCAAGATGGCTCGTCAATTGCGAGAGAATCCGAAAACCGGAAAAATTCCGATTATTTTTCTAACCGCCAGAGATACAGAAAATGATAAGCTAACCGGTTTCAATATTGGTGCTGATGATTATATTGCAAAACCTTTTTCCATCAGGGAGGTTGTGGCAAGGGTGAAAGCCGTGATAAAACGATATGCTTCAGCTTCCGGGGAAAAGGAGGATGATAAACTTCTTGTATTTGATAACCTGATAATGAATCTGAGTAATAAAAAGATAACCGTTGATGGGGAGGAGATTCAATTTACGAAGAAAGAGTTTGAAATACTCAGGTTGTTGCTTGAAAACCGTAACCGGGTTTTTACAAGAGATGAAATTCTCTCCAAAGTCTGGAGCGAAGATGTAATTGTTCTCGATCGAACGATTGATGTGAATATTACCCGTTTACGTAAAAAGATCGGACAATATGGTAAAAATATTGTAACCCGCCTGGGATATGGTTATTGTTTTGAAAGCTGAATTGGATGAAAAGACTCCTGATTGTCGGGACAAGATACATACGACTGTAAAAAACTAATTGTTGTTGAATGAAACTAAATCGCAGGCTGTTTTTATATTTCTTTTCAACTTTTTTCCTGTTGATGACTGTAATCGGTTTCTTTCAGTATCAGCGGGAAAAGGCTTTCCGTACAGAACAACTTGATCAGTTGCTGTCAACCTACAATCAAACGATACACAAGTTCATCGAACTCAATTCATGGGATAACAGTACACTGACTTCTTTTCTACAGGTATTTCCCGACAGTAATTTGCGGGTGACGGTTGTTGGTCGTGACGGATGGGTCTTGTTTGATTCTTATGTCCCCGATGTCAGTCAACTCGACAACCACTTGAATCGTCCGGAAATTATTGAAGCTGAACAAAATAATACAGGTAAAGGTGTTTCTATCCGTCAATCGGCCTCAACAAATATAGATTTTTATTATTTAGCGCATAAGTTCGATCATTTTTATGTTCGCAGCGCGTTACCGTATAATATGGGACTGGCTGTGATGCTGAAAGCCAATATGCATTTTCTGTATTTTATGCTTTCTGTATTGTTGCTGGCGTCGCTGTTATTATTTTTTATTTCCAAGAATATTACCCGCTCCATTGACCGTTTGCAGTTGTTCCTTTCTGATATAGAAAATGAAAAAGCGGTTGATTCTGAGATTATCTTTCCCGGAGATGAATTGGGACAAATTAGCAGTAATATCGTAAAAACGTATAAAAAACTATGGAAGACCAAGTCGCAGGTAAAAAGAGAACGCGAGAAACTAATCCCACACCTGCAGATTTCTCATGAAGGATTGGGAATTTTTTCTTCTGAAAAGAAAGAAATTTTGGTTAATTCTCATTTTATATTGTATTCCGGCATTTTGACAGATACCAATCTGGAGTCGGTTGATGCCTTGTTTTCTATACCTGAATTTGCTGAAATCAATGCTTTTATTAATGAAGGGTTACGTAATAAAGAACTTAATCGTAAACGGATAACGATTGAGAAAAGTGGAAAGGTATTTCTAATTCAATGTATTGTTTTTAAAGATGAGACTTTTGAAATTTCCATCAACGATATTACTACTCAAGAGCAGGAGAATAGGTTAAAACGTCATTTGACCCAAAATATTTCTCATGAATTAAAAACTCCGGTAAGCAGCATTCTGGGTTATATGGAAAGTATCGTCAGTAATCCTGATTTAACTCCGGAAAGGCAGCGATTTTTTATCGATCGATCTTTTCAACAGGCGCAACGTTTGACAGCTTTACTACAGGATATATCAACCCTGAATAAGATAGAAGAAAGTACGGCTTTGTTTGAGAAAGAAACGGTTGATGTAACTGAAATTGTGAATGATGTGTTGAATGATGTACATTTACAATTGGAGGCAAAACATTTTCAGGTGAACAATAACCTTATAGAAGAGCTAAAAATCAAAGGTAACCGCTCATTGATATATTCAATTTTCAGAAATCTGATTGATAATGCCCTGGCTTATGCCGGGTCGGATATAACGTTGGATATAAGTTGTTACCGGGAAGATGAGCAGTTTCATTATTTTTCTTTCTCCGATAACGGAAATGGGGTAGCTGAAGAACATCTGACGAGAATCTTTGAAAGATTTTACCGTGTGGATAAAGGACGAAGTCGTAAAATGGGTGGAACTGGTTTAGGGCTCGCCATCGTGAAAAATGCAGTCATACACCATGGTGGTACCATCACAGCAAAAAATATCAGTAGCGGTGGACTGAATTTTATCTTTTCTTTGAAGAAGGTATAATCTTAGTTGTCGAAAGCAACCCTGAATCCCCTTGTTTTGTCAAATCCATTTGGGAAATTACTTCTACGGCAAGCTGATCTGGAATATAATCCCCTGATATACCAACTACCACCCCGGCTAACTTTAAAAGCACCTTGTACCGGTCCTGTTGGATTTGTCTGGTGAGTTTCTGGATATTGTTCTTCGTACCAATCACTGCACCATTCCCAAACGTTCCCATGCATATCGTGTAACCCCCATGCATTCGAGGGGTAAGTTCCAACTTCGTGTGTGCCATCAGGCGGTGTACTTATGGAGTTTGTACAGGTGTTGTAAGGAGTAGCCCAGTTGTAGTTTGCTTCCGCATTGCTCAAACAATTTCCTGTATAGAATGGAGTAGTAGTACCGGCACGGCAAGCATATTCCCATTCTGCCTCTGTTGGTAAACGTCCACCGACATAGGAGGCAAATTCGTCTGCACCATACCAGGTTACGTTAACAACCGGATGGTTTTCATAACCCTTTACCGGAGTCCAACCGGAATTTTCGTTGTATGTCAGACCCATTCGTGTCTCAGCTACAACAAGTACCTGGCTAGGATGCTTTCCGGAATTTAATATCGCTTTGCCAGGGATTTTATTTAAATTCAGGAATATAGCAAATTGCTGATTCGTTATCTCGTATTTACTAAGTCTGAACGAGCTGAGTGTAACTGTGTGCTGTTTTTCATCTTTGCCACGATCAACTTCATTGTCCGGACTACCCATTGTAAATGTACCATCAGGTATAGAGACCGTTATTATTTCAGGGACATAAGTTGTAAAATTCTCTGGATCTCCGTAAACTATACCTTTATCGGTGACGGCATAGGATCTGACATAATAAGATGTGTTAGAATCCAGTCCTGAAATGCGGGAATTAAACGCACCCTCACCACTTCCATCAATCGTGTGATTGTCTTTGATAGTTGGATTTAGAGAGGTACTCCAGCAAACACCACGCTCCATTACGACTGCTTCTGCTTTATTTTTTTTGTTTTTACTTGTCCTGGTGGGTTGTTTGATTATTCCTCCTGTAAGTGCGGATGTAACAGTGACGTTTGTTACAGGTTTTGTGGTGACATTTGTTAAAAAGCGAACGTCGATGAATGACTCACAGCTACCAAGTAGTAGAATTAATGCAC